>JACPND010000019.1 GCA_016185625.1 Candidatus Woesearchaeota archaeon
AAAGGAAGTAAACCAAGAATTCTTTCTACGGGTTCACACCGAAAAATTGTTTTTTACGGAGCTATTTCAGAAGATGGGAAACAGTGCTTCAGGAAATATCCCGAAGCAGACAGTGATGGATTTCTTGAATATCTCCATGTCCTTCTCAGAAAGTTTCCAAAAATGATTCTATTTATGGACAAAGCGACGTGGCATAAAAAAGAGGCAAGGGTTAAAAGATTTCTGAGAAAACATAAAGAGCAAATTATAGTTAAGTGGTTTCCATTGGGATTCCCTGAAGCAAATCCGATTGAAGAATGTTGGAATCAAGGTAAAGATGATGTTCTTGGTTCAAAGTTCTTTGACTCATTTGAAGAATTTGAAAAAGCAGTAATAACTTATTATCGGACAAAGAGATTTAAACTTGATTTGTATGAATATTTATGTTACTAGCTATATATGGCCGCGGGGAATGGTGAGTAAGTTGTCTAAGCCAATGTTTTATTTTTATTCTCTCGGTTCGTTTAAAAACATTATGAAACACCACTTCAACACCACAATTCATTTAAAGTTATTTTTATTTTCCTCAGTACATGAAATACGCCCACCTGGCAGACCTGCATCTCGGCTCATGGAGAGAAGATAAAATGCGCCAGCTCTCTACCCAGGCTTTTCTGCAAGCGATTGATGACTGCATTCAAAGAGATGTTGATTTCATCCTCTTTTCCGGAGACATCTTCAACACTTCTCTCCCTTCACTGGACACGCTTAAGATCGTCACCAAAAAACTCAAAGAATTAAATAATGAAAATATCCCCCTCTACGTCGTCGCCGGCTCGCACGACTTTTCTCCCAGCGGCAAGACCATGATTGACGTGCTGGAAAATGCCGGCTTGCTCAAAAATGTCTGCAAAGGAACAGTTGATCCGGAAACGCAGCAGCTCCATCTCAATTTTACTCTCGATCAAAGAACCGGTGCAAAGATTACCGGTCTTCTTGGTAGAAAAGGCCTGCTCGATCGCACCTACTATCAAAATCTCGCTCTCGAATCACTGGAACAGGAGTCCGGCTACAAAATCTTTATGTTTCATACGACGTTAACGGAACTGAAGCCCAAGCATCTTGAGATGATGGAAGCCCATCCTGTCTCCTTTCTGCCGAAACATTTTAACTATTATGCCGGAGGCCATATCCATCATAAGACGCTGGTGGAATTGCCGGAATATGGGCCATTGACGTACCCTGGTGCTTTATTCCCAAACAATTTTGCGGAAGTAGAAAAGTACAGCCATGGCGGATATTATCTCATTACCGTTGAGGAAAAACCGACTATCGAGTGGATTCCGGTCATCACTGCCCAGCACCTTCATTTAGGCTACGACTGCTCTCATAAATCGCCGGAAGTAGCGACCTTTGAAATTACCAACCACTTCCTTAATCAGGACCTCACCAACACTATCATCACCCTCAGAATTCATGGAACGCTTGAGCATGGTCGAATCGCCGACATCAATTTTAAAGAGATCTTCAACAGATTATATGAGCAAGGCGCCTACTTTGTCATGAAAAATACGGCTGCGGTCCAATCTCTAGAATTTGAGGAAATTAAAATTGCCACGTCCTCTCCTGAAATGATGGAAGAAGAGATCATCAAAGAGCATTTACAACAGAGTACTCTCTTCGATAAGGAAACTGAAAGGCATCTGATTCATTCATTGCTGGCAGCGCTCAACACGATAAAAACCGAAGGTGAGACTGTCAAAGATTTTCAGGATCGGGTCACCAGCGAGACCAGGAAGTTATTGGCGCAGTAGGATGTTAATTATTCTTGACCGGTGTCAAATTATTTTAACATAAAAAGAAAACGCCAGCGCTCGGACATTCTCACTGGCGTTCGAAGCATTGTCGCTTCAGGCGCCAATATTTGAACCGAGAATCCCAGAGGGAGCAGTTCTCTAGATGAGTTTCGAGACTGCCGCAATACCGGATTATGCGACGCTGGCTTTTAGCCGAGTCGCGCCCAAAGGACGTATTCCTTGGAGGATGCGACGCTGGCGTGAATTTGCTACTGGCTTGTTTCTTTATAAAAATATCCACAATTTGTATGTATTGAGTTAAGTCTGCCTGCTAGGCCAAGAAGTTAGCTGAGAACCACATTTGTTAATGAGGATTAGTTGGTGCTTTCTTTGAAACAAAAAAGCCATTTTTGGACAAGAAATCTAGCGAGAAAAGCACGAAGCTAACGGCCAGCAGGCAGACTTAATACATACCCTCCTTTTTAATACATACCACAATTTATTTAAAGAATGAAGATATCCGAAAGCAGAGGTGAAATTTATGGCATCAAGAAGCGTTTCGGTTGTGTCCGGAGTAGTATTTGCCATTATTGCCCTACTCCATCTGTTGAGGTTGATTTTCAGCTGGCCGGCTCAGATCGCCGGTTGGCAAGTTCCGGCATGGCTGAGTGTTGTGGGAGTGATAGTCGCAGTAGCATTGGCCTGGGGGAATCTTAAGTCTCCAGCAGCATAAAGTATTTATACTCCTTTATTCTTTTTTGTCATGATGGTAAGAAAGCCTTTGTTTACTTCGGAAACCTTGGAAGCCATTATCATTCCCGTCGATATGTTTGGTCAGGAATCTCCAGTAGATGAGTGGACGTACAGGGCTGTGGCAGGAAAGTCTGTCGAGGCTGTAGATTAAATTGCGCGCCAGTCTTTTCCAAATGCAGAAAGAATAGGTGAATCTCCTGAATCAGACTCAGCTTTCTATAACCTTCGGGGGATTGACACGGCTATTCATTATATTTGGGGTTACCCTTTCCAACGGCCATTTATACACCTCCTTAGAGGATCAATGGAAAACATGCATCAGTTTTATTACGGAACATTCCAAGTTGTGACAACCGGACCGCTGAATCGCGACTTTGTTGGAGGGTTGCTCTATCGGCTTATTGGCAGCACCGATAGCCCCTTTGCTTTGTTTGAAGATACCGATAGCAGTTATGCAGTCAAATACGATGGAAAAAGGCCTGAAGAATGGTTTGAATAACTATCCAATTTGTCAAACCATTCTAAGAAGAACTTTGAATTTTAATACAAAATAGGGATTATTCAAAGTTCTCTGAACTTAAAGTCAACAACAGCCGTCTTTTACCAGGACAGTTCATGGGATCTTCTCTAGCCCAGCGAATCTGCAGGCGGGAAGACGGCATTTTTCGAGAAGTTACATACGATTCAATGAGAAGAATAGCATAAAAAAGAGAATAAAAAAAGAATTTATCTCTTCTTTTTCATTTCCATCATTTCTGTTCCACAGTGTCCGCAGGTAGGCATCACTAACTTGATGAAGCCGCCAAGAACCATCAGCACTGCCACATACGCAACCCAGCCGTCAATACCTAGCCACAATGGCCAGACAAACGCATTCAGAAGTAACAAAGCTCCTACCACCAGCTTCATTACGCCGTGGCATTTTCCACACATTCCATGATAACACATTCCCATAGTATCACCTCAATGGTTATTTTAGGATAGGAATGTTTCACAGTATAAAAAGGTTATGGACGCGTCGGGATTCGAACCCGAGGCCCCAACGTTGCGAACGTTGTGCTCTATTGCCCGTTTTCACTCCAGGCTGAGCTACGCGCCCATGGAAGCAAAAGAGGGCGTTTATTTTTAAGATTGTCGCTTTAAAGAATTTCTGAAACAAAAGTAATTAATAGCTCTTCAGTACATATGGTGTATGGCCGTTATCTGCGAGAACTGTCGGAATCTCATGGAGCACATCAAACAGAAATACATCTGTCCCAACTGTCATCACATTAAGCCCTGTTGTGAAGGAGAGATTTGTAATGAGTAAAATACGGCTGCCGGGACTTTCCGTAGTAACCTTTGTTCCAAGGTCGTGGGGTCGAATGCAGTGAGTGCCCCACTTGAGTAACTTGCATAGGTTACTTGCAATTGAACCCGGACTACAAGCTTGGGAAGCTCGTGTCATGCCGTTAGACCACAGCCGTATGAACGTAAATATACCTTGTGTGAGTTTATAATACTAGTGAGCTTGAGCGAAGCGAAACTCACCTTGGTGTCAATGGACGAAACCATTGGACTACAGCCGTATGAGCCATTTGGAAGTCTATTTTTATTTAAAGATTACGGGTATTTGTTTAGCAATCAGCGGTCGCCCTGCTCGCCCCGCTCCTGCGTGTATCACTTGATGAAACGAGAAAAGTGTTTCCAGAAGAGCAGGTAACTTAACTTCGTACAAGCAAAAGTTCAGCTCACAGGGCATCTTGACCGCGCCGAGCTAAACAGATACGATTACAGTATTCTATTTTTCATCGAAAGCTTTAAGAATCATACGTATTTATACGTATAAAATGTTAAACAAGAAAGACCTCCTGGCGCTCAACCAGCAGTTCAGCCATGGCCGAATAGTTAATCCCAGTAGTTTGGACTTTGTGCTCAGCCAAACACATCATTCCCGTGACTGGTTCAAAGCCATGTGTTTGTTGGCGCGAGCCATCCTTGTCGATCACGTCTTTGAGGATGGCAACAAACGCACTGCGGCGGCGGTCATAATGTTGTATCTGAATGTGAATGGACAGAGTTTCAATGCCGACAACATTGCGAAAATAGTACTTCAAATTTCCAAAAAAAATATCAAAAACATCAATACGATAGGGAGGTTGATCAACCATGGCGCCGCGTAAATATCTCAAATATGCTTTAAACATCATCAAAGAACATCCTCAGGTATTTGAGGCTCTTGCTGAATACGATCGAACGGGAAAATTACCGAAGACAATCTATCGGGAGCGTTTGAACATCACCATCGACAACACTCTCTTGCGCAAATTCAAGCAATACGCTCGCGAGCGCGGATTGAATATGTCCCGGGTCATTGAAAAGCATATCAAAGAAGAGATGGGATTGAAATAGATGATTCCCTTCAAAACCTATAAAAATAAGCTTCATTCTTTTCCCTTTGGCCCAGTCGCCTAACCTGGATTTACGATAAGGGTATATAGGGCAGCAGCGTCCTACTCAGAAGGGTAGAGCTGTTTGTTGGGGGTTCAAATGCACGTAACCGCTGGTTGCGGTGTGAAAGTCCCCTCTGGGCCGTTTTATAGTATATTAATCAAACATTACATAAACCATGAATCGCATATCTCTGGATGAGTTCCTGGAAAAAAATACTGTTCCCGTCCGTGTACATGAAAGTTCTGCTCCTGTAACTATAGGGAACATTACTTTTGCTCCCGGCTTGCAGATTGATCTGATGGCTTTATGTGGTCAGGGCTATTTTTTAGAAGAACAAAATCTTCCTGACGCCATCGAGGAAATAACGTACGCCTACTTACTGAATACAGACGAAAGCAGGACTGGGTATCACCTAATCTCCACCGGACCACCTCCAGAATACGTGCTAGAGGATGACGGAATTAGTGAAAGATTCCAACGTCATATAGCCAAAAGAGGCGGATTGGAATTGTTTGGCAAATTTTACTGGAGAAAAAGGTAAAACACCTAGTCCACCCCACAAAACTATTTAAATTACTTTCTATTTTCTGCGCTCATGACCTCTCCCCTCCACTACCTGACGCAGGGAACCAGAATTCTCGCCAGCAGCCTGAAAAGCAGAATCGCGCCCAAGCACTATTTCGGCGATGCCGACACCATCTGCAAAGAAGTCGTCAGCGACTGCTGGAACGGAAAGTATTTTCAGACCTCGACAACCAACTTCCCGCAGTTCTGGACGCGCGATTTCGGCTGGTGCACTCAATCATTGATGAAACTCGGCCATGAAGAAAAAGTCCATCATACTTTACGTTTTGCTTTAAACAATTTCCAGCAGCATCATGCCATCACCACCACCCAGACGCCAGGAGGAAAACCATTTGACTTTCCCACCTTTGCGGTGGATTCTCTGCCTTGGTTGATCCACAGCATCAAGATATCTAAATTCCCTTATTACATTTATAAAGATTTCCTCAACCAGCAGATTCAAATCTATCATAAAAAATTCATTCGGCCGGCGACGGGATTGGTGGATCCCGATTTGCATTTCTCCTCCATTAAAGACTTTGCGGTGAGAAAAAGTTCCTGTTACGATAACTGCATGGCCGGATTGTTAGCCCACGATTTGCAGGAGATGAAACTCATCAATCCGTTCAAGCATGATCCAGAAAAAATCCTGATGAAGTATTTCTGGAATGGAAACTATTTTTATGATGATCTGCACAAAAAGGAGTACGTCGCCGGAGATGCTAATCTATTCCCTTTTGTCTCCGGAATAATAAGAGATGCTGTTATGGTCAAATCTTCTTTTGCCCAGATACAGGCGGCAGGATTGGATCAGCCCTTCCCTTTAAAATACACGGCCATCCGGCAGCAGATTAATTTCATCCCTCAGGAAATTCTCATGCACAATTACGAGAGCAACGCCATCTGGACGCATCTGGGACTATTCTACATCAAACTCCTAAAGCAAATAGATTCAAAAAAAGCAGCAGAGCATAAAGAACAATATCGTCAATTAATCGAAAAACACCAGAATTTCCTGGAAGTATTTACCGCTGACGGCCAGCCCTATAGCAGTCCATTCTATGTCTGCGATCGCGGGATGTTGTGGGCGGCGAATTATGTCACGCTGTGATAATTGTTCTGATTGTGGGTAATACTTCAGCATCCTGAAGTGAAGCGTTACCGTCTTCTCGCCTCTGGATGTTTTTATCGAGGACAGACATCTCCGTAAGAGACAACCCTCTTGTCGGCTTGAGGTATTTATCGAGAAAGCTCGACCTTATGACGGTGGTGCTTCATATTACTGAAGTATTACAATGTGTCGAAACATTTAAAAAACATCATTCTTCTTACCGATTTATGCCACGGTGGCACAACCCGGTACTGCGCAGGATTGCTAGATGCGCTGGTTGATGTGGAATATTTCCAAAGATGAAAACCAGTTCCGCGCAGAGATTCTGTCCCGTAAGGGATTCCCGGTTCAAATATTGGCGCCTGAGCGACAATGCTTCGAACGCCAGTGAGAATGTCCGGGCCGTGGCGCTTTTTTAAGAATCAACGCAGAACTTAATCCGGTGGACAGACTTTCAAATTTTTAAAATACCCCTCAGTATTCACAGTTGCAAACCCGAATTTTCCGGAGGTATTAATGGTGTCAGTGACCGTAAATTCCTCCTTCCCGTCAAGCATGGCTGTTATTTGATTTCCATACGCTTTAACACCTAAAGTATGCCACTGTCCCATCTCACCGATGAAAGGGACAAAATAGAGTCCTTCATTAGCATAATCAATAGCATTAAAATAAAGAGAGTTTCCTGAAGAGCATTCTCCGCTGGACATGCATTGCCCAGGCCAATTACCAAGCCACAGCGTATAGCCTGTGTTGTTGGGAGGATTCCCATTCGGAGTATACCTAAAAAAGAAATGTATTGCATGAGTTGTTCCAGGACTAACTAATTTCACATCGATGCTAGCTTGAAAATCAGCCCATTCCGGAGTATTCAGATAAGCTATCATTCCTGATGAACCAGTGGGAGTTACTTTGAGATAGCCATTTGGATCGAATGACCATATTCCGCTTTGCGTAACAAGATCGCTTAAATCAGCTTCCGTACTGAAATTATTTTGGTAGCAAGGAGGTGGTGATGGTTCCGAATCTGCTACTTCAATGATGTCCTTCTTTGGTTCAGTTATAGCTTCTTGGACCTTATCCGGAACAATATCTAATAGGTCTGAAAGATTGGTATCTTTTATGTCAGGAACTGTTAAGTCAGTGTCTTTTGTATCAAAAACTGCCAAATCAGGAGAACTCTTATCTGGAGCAGAACTATCATATGCGGTGTCCACTTCTGATACTTCCATTATAACGGTATCAATTTTCTGAGAATCTGGCGATGAATAGCTGTCTGCGACTTGATCCTTTGTTTCGGATATATAGGCTGAGGTATCAATTTCTTTAAAGTCAAACACTGAATAATTATCCTGATCTCTGCTCTCGGTTTCAAAAGGGAAATCACTATTCACCAAGTCTGGTCGTGCTAGAAGTTCTGGAGTTGTTTCTGGTTGAGGTGATGCATTGGTTATCTCATAGGTGTCTTTAAGCTTTCCTTTTTCTTCTTGTTCGGAAGGACGGTATCGGTCTTCCGGGAAACAGCCAACAGTAGAGAGAGCAAGGGCGATGGTGGCTAAGGTTTTTTTTAGGGCCATAGGGATTAAATTGCGGGGGTAAGTTATAAAGGTTATGATATATTTTTTTATACTCTCTCGGAAAGGTCGTTTACTCTCTTCTCAAAGTCATTTATGATTACCAATAAACCAACCTGAGAGTGATATCCTTTACTAATGCTATCTTTATCCCAAGGGAAAGATTTCCATTTTTCATCTAAAATCTTATTTTTCTTAATTTTTATATCATTATGTAATAAGTAAGTTATAGTGTGCGAAATTAGAAGTATTAAAAGTAAAATCCCCAGCAAAGAACTGACTAAGAAAGCAAAATATAAAATTTCCATAGAGACAAGAAGTAAAATGGTAAAGCTGACACTGATGCTAAAATGTCTCCAATAAATATGTGCTGTATCTCTGTCCTCCATGCCTTCTGGGAATATTTTACTAAATACTTTACTGTAGATTCTAAGTCCAAATAGGTAAATATGTGAACCTATTGCAAAAATAAAAACTAAAAAGAAAAATAAAAGAAGAAGGGGGTTATTTGCAATTATGGTTAATGAGAATAAACTATTCAAATTAGAAAAGTCAATCAATAGTAGGTATAAAAAGAATAGAGATCCCGATACAAAAATTGAAGCATATTTTATAATAATCTCCAGATTTAATGGTGTTGATATCTCCCCTATTTTTCTCACTTAATGTTAAAATTCCCCGTTCTCTGATTATCATGCCTTTCAATCGGCCATAGTGCGTCTTTGTCTAACGGCTGTGTACCACAGACGGCGTAAACCCGGTTATTTACCGAATTGCAGAAATAAAGAGTTCCGTTATTTCCTATGGCTAAATTTGCTGGAGATATGCCATTCATTGTTTTGTTATCAAAATTTTGACTCCAAAGTTCTTCTCCGTTCTTTGGATTTAATGCGAATAAGCCAGCTTCTCCGAAAACGTAAAGCGTTCTTTCTGTTTGTATGTCTCCATTCACTTCTGTTGATTTTGAGGCAATGGCAACGTCGGAAGTATTATCCTTAATACCGTTTTGCCAGTAAACATTACCATTTTTAGTTAGAGATCCGTGTCTTGAGTATAAATTACCTTCTGCATCAATAACCGGAAGCTTGTCACCTACTTTTTCCTGAATCCATATAACTTGTTCATTTGTGGGATGGTATTTTACTAATTGATCATTCGATGTTGTGAAATATAAATTCCCCTCATTATCAAATATGGGGTAACTGGTTATACTACTTTTGATGATAGACGACAAATCTTTCTTCCACTTTTCAGTTCCATTGGGATTTATAGCATAAAGTGTGTAGTTATTGGCTGCATAAATAGTTTCTTTTGGACCAACGGATGTACCTACATGATTGTAACCAGGATTA
The DNA here is from genome assembly GCA_016185625.1 of Candidatus Woesearchaeota archaeon. Classification (GTDB taxonomy): domain Archaea; phylum Nanobdellota; class Nanobdellia; order Woesearchaeales; family GW2011-AR9; genus JACPND01. Next base: position 9,560 of record JACPND010000019.1, read on the forward strand.
TATTCCCATTGTTCTTTGCCATTGAGATTTATTGCAGAGAAAAAGCCGCGATATTTATTAGCCCAGTCGTAATCTGCTAAATTAGCACTTACATAAGCAGTTCCGGCAAGTGAAACTGTAATTTGAAATATACCCCCGCTATCAGCATCGCCACTTGCCCCACCCCCCTCTAAGTCTGGGAGATATTGTACCCAATTTTCTTTTAGAATATCACTTGAAATGGACGTTACTTTCAAATTGTAATACTTATCATCTCTTACGTATACGGCGCCGTTGTTACTAATAGTTGGGTCTATTGCAATTTTGCCATCTCCGTAAAGCTTGAGATTTCCATCTGTTGGATTTAGAGCATACAAGAAACCTTTATCATCATTTACAAAGATAGTCCCATTATGGCCTAGAGCTATGAAGGGATACTTTTCAATACTACATTTTAATTTTGATACCCCGTCTACCCCGTCTGCTGAACTCCATAGCACACTACCAGCCTTAACATTTGGATTGTTGTCATCACAATCCCAGCTGTTCTTTACATAACCTTCTGGCTGTTGACAAGACGGCGGCATTAAACTATCCGGGTCACCATCTCCGTCACCATCAGAGTCCTTAAACCATACAAATTGCTCAAATCCTTCATCAATTTTTCCATCACAGTTATCATCTATTAAATTACAAATTTCCTTTGCCGTTGGATTTACGGCTGGATTCGAATCGTTGCAATCAGTTGCCAGCTTGACATAGCCAACTGGTTGCTTGCAATCATTGATGATGGCATCTAAAGTTCCAAAGCCATCGTTGTCATTGTCAAAGTACCAGTTTATAGATACAACGTTGTCATCTTTGACCCCATTACAATCATTGTCAATGCCGTCGCAAAGTTCAGGTTCTGGCTTTGGTGCATCACATTTCCATTCTCCATTAACACATTCTTCAGACCATTCACCGCAGCCCATATCGCACTTTTTCGTTAGATTCTCATCAGTTTGACCATTGCAATCATTATCTAAACCATCACATTGTTCTTTGGTAGGCCACACGTAGCCAATACACTCGCTCAAGACGCCGTTTGTACAATTTCGTATGCCGTATTCGCATTCGCCAGCATCGGTTTCGCCACAGTTTTGAGGAATTCCATCAATGCACTCGCACCCCTCGTCTACTGTTTTATCGCAGTTGTCATCTATGCCGTTGCATAGTTCTGGAAATTCTGGAATACCTGGTCTTATTTTAGGATTGTCATCATCACAATCGCCTTGAACATCAACAAAACCTTCTGGTTTACAGTAATTATCTATTTCGCCCAATCCCCCATACTCGTCGCCGTCGTTGTCTTGATACCACTTTTTGAGTTTTAACTTATGTTCTTGAAAAGGATCAGATATTTTATCATTAAATCCAGGTTTATCAGTAGAACCATCACAATTATCATCAATGCCGTTGCATCCTTCTTCGGCATAAGGATTAATAGGCTTAACCTCGTCATTGCAGTCATCTGCATTATCGGCATAGTTTTCCGGTTTGTCTTTTGGGCAATAAAATTTTGATGGTTTATTAGGATCTCCAAAATGGTCTTTATCACCATCATAAAAGAACTCTTTTTCTTCACATTTAGTTTCTGCTTCATGTTGAACATCATTATAAACTGAAACACTATTCCCAAATCTTATCTCTTGGCGGTTATTTTCTAATTCATAAATGTCTTGCTCGGCAGTGATATCAATATTTTTTTGCGCATTGCCAGAGATATCATTACTGCCGCAAGATAAAGCAATGGCTGACAATCCGGGTACTAATATTTTTTGTATGATTTTTTCTAGCATTTTAATCCGCCTTCCCGCATTTTCCTGATTTTGCAACAAATTTTCCATCTGAGCATTCAGACCAACCATCGCAGTCTAGCGAGATGTAAGCTTTAGTAAACCACTCTTTAATCTGTGGATAGTCAGATCCTATATGTAAATATTCCCCTACTCCTGCTGTTAAAATTCCTAAGTAGTTTGGATTAGCAAATCCAAATCCCAACGCACAAATCTCAATATTATTGTTGTTTGCTTTTTCATTTAGCAGCTCGGGAGCATCACTAGATTGGCCGTCAGTAAAAAGAACAATAGCTCTTTGTCGTTCATTATCTTGGAATTGACCTATTGCTGCAAGAACTGCCTTACCAATTTCAGTTCCACCGCCAACGCCTAGAGCTTTCACTCCGTCAAGATATTCTTCAAGTTCGACTTTATCCGAAGTAAATGAATATTGGTTAAAAGGATAAAACTCGTGGTCAAAAGCAATCATTATACCTCGGTCTTTTTGATTCCAGACTTGGATTACGCTTTCCAACCCATTATAGACATAACCAATACTACCCTCCATGCTTCCAGATTTATCAATTACGAATACAATATCATAACCTAAGTTTGTACACTTTGTTTTATCAATAACTATATCAGTCAACCCATCACAATCATCGTCAACGCCATTACAGATTTCTTCCATATTTGGATTAACATTGGGATTATCACAGTTGCAATCATCTGAGATCGCAACATATCCTTCTGGCTGTTGGCAATAGAAATCTGATTCGTCAGAGCATCCAAATCCATCTCCGTCAGAATCTTTATAGTATTTAGTTAAACCAAGTAATTCATTGTTATTGCCGTCGCAATTATTGTCAATATTATCGCATATTTCAACAGCATTGGGGTTAATGTCTGGATTATCACAATCACAATCATCCCCATTGGTTACATATCCCTCCATTAGTTGTTCACACTGTTCTTTTAAGATGTCACTAGGGCATCCAAAGCCATCATTATCAGAATCTTTATATAGGATGTATTTTGTGAACCCCTCATCTGTTGCCCCGTCACAATCATCATCCTTACCATTACAAATTTCTGGTTCCAGTTGTGGAGCAGTACAATTAACATAAATTCCATTTAGACAGGTTTCAAATCCATTTTCTTCACAAAGGTTAGAACAATCTTGAGTTAGGTTTTCATCAGTCTGACCATCACAATTATTATCTAATCCGTCACATTCTTCCTTGGTTGGATTAATTGCTCCCTTACACTCGCCCCACGTTCCCTCAAGACACTTCTGAACGCCATAACTACATTCACCAACATTGGAAGTACCGCAAGGTTCGGTTTTTCCATTAATACAGGCGCATTTCTCATCTATCGTACCATCAGAGTTATTATCAATCCCGTCACAGATTTCGGGTATATTGGGATTAACATTGGGACTTGTATCGTCGGTGTCATTAGGATTTTGTACATAGCCATTATCAGGATGGGTACAAAATAACTTTTTACCGTTAGGATCACCAAACCCATCTCCATCATTGTCTTTATACCATTGAGAATGAATTAATCCTTCATTTACGCCATCATCCCCAGGATCGCAGAGTATACCATCCTTATTGGTATCCTCTTCACAATCACAATTATCATCTACGTCATTGCATATTTCTGCCGCAGCTGGATTACGATAAGGATTATCATCGTCACAATCATTAAGTGGGGGATTTGAAGGAATCTGGCAAGCTTTAGCCCAATTTTTATAGGCTTGGCTCCCAGTATCAATATAACCATCTTTGTCTTTATCGGTCTCCGAATTTAGATAAGTGCTGCAATCAATCTCATTCTCAGTATCCTTTGAAGATTCTTCTACTGTAGAATCTTGTTGATCAACGGAATAATTATCTGCTTTTGGAGTAGAAGAATCTGGTTTTGAATAAACCCACCCATTTATGCTGCTGCCAGTATCACCACTAACATTGATTCTGTTATTATCGTTAGCACCTATATTATCACCACAACCATGCAGGCCTAAAAGTAAGGACGTGGTGAGCAGAGTTCTTCTGAACGGTATTTTTTGAAGTATTTTTTCTAGCATTTTCATTCTTCCGTTATCATTATTGGCACTGCCCTTTCAGACAGCCATTCAGGCAATAAGTCTTCCCTTGAAGCTGACAATTACTTTCCTGAAATACTTTATATATTGTGTCAAAACATTTCCAGCCTTCAGTACAGTCGGAAGTCTTATTCTGGACGGCATATTCATCCGTTGGTTCTTCACACGACAAATCACAAGTAAACATTATATCAAAGTCGTCTAAATTTATGTTTGAAGCGCTCACAAATTTGTAACACTCGCCTTGCCATTTTAGAGTGAAACAGGCTTTATCTTCACACATCCCAACAGCATATTCGAGCGTTTCACCGGTATTGACACTCTTTATCTTAATTTTTGGACTACTTTTAGTAGATTTGTCTGCACCTTTGTACTCAAATATTTGACTATCAAGACCAAATATCTCTCCTTTAGAGAATATATCGTTACAAGCTAATGCACTAAGTTCTTTACACACACCGTTTATATAATAACTGGCAAAAGAATCGTCGCAATCTAATTTATTATCTATAAATCCTTCTGGTTTCCCGCAATCAAACATGAAAACATCTGGATTGCCAAAACCATCACCATCGACATCCTCATAGAACTTACTGAATGGCAGCCCTTCGTCAACAGAACTGTTACAATTATTATCTAAACCGTCACACACTTCTACAGCACCGGGATTGATGTATTTATCATTATCATTGCAATCTCCAGATTTAGGCGCATAGCCTTCTTCTAACTCTTTACAATCAACCTTAAACGTAGATGAGCCAAAACCATCACTGTCAGCATCTTTATATCCCGTTGTAAATACCAAGCCTTCATCTATTGCCCCATTACAATTATCATCCTCTCCATTACATATCTCTTCTTTCGGTTTTGGTGCAGTACAATTAACATAACTTCCGTTTACACAAGTTTTATCTCCAGGTCCACACTGGTTTGAACAATCTTGAGTTAGATTTTCATCTGTAAGACCATTGCAGTTATTATCCAACCCATCACATTCTTCTTCAACTGGATTTATTGCTCCTTTGCACTCGCCCCACGTTCCTTCAACACACTTTTGAACTCCATAACCACATTCACCACCATCAGTAAGACCGCATTTCTGAGTAGTTCCATCAATACACTCGCACGTCTCATCTACATTATTATCACAGTTATCATCTATACCGTTGCATAGTTCTAAAGCAACGGGATTAAGATAGCTGTTATTGTCATTACAGTCATCTTTATTCTTAACATATCCTTTGGTTGGTTCGTTACAAAATAATTTCTCTAAGCCGCCGGAGTTACCAAATCCGTCTCCATCGTTGTCTTTATGCCAAGGGAAACGGAGAAAGCCTTCATCGGCATTACCATTACAATTGTCGTCTATGCCATTACAGGTTTCTTTAGCAAAAGGATGAATCTTATCATTACTATCATTACAATCCCCATTCCAATCCTCATTCCATGGATCTGGAACGGAGATGTAGCCTCCTGGTGGATTACATGCTTCTATACCGTATTTAATCGGGAAGCCATCTTCATCTCCATCCCAGTAGAATTTTTTCTTCTCGCAAGCCGGCTCAATAATTTCTTCGGAGAAACCATCTTGATAAGTTACTTCATCTTTCCCTACAAATTCGTCAATTCGTCCAGCGTCAGCTTCATTTCCGCTCAAATCAGTTGCTTCATACGTAGAATCAGGATTGATGATATTCTTAGGAGTGTTAGATAGCTCAGAATTCCCACAACCCGACAACGTGTACACCAGCGCAGATATCTTTACAACGGGGGCGAATGATCGTAACAGTTTCTCCAGCATATCTTCTCCCACACACCATTCACCACTGGGATATAGGTACTTACTTATAAATCTTTTGGTATTTCAGTAGTTTTTCGGTATTTATTCAGAACTATCATTAAATTACCGAAACAGTTCTGGAATTAGATGGACAAAGAACTGATTAACGATTATTCATGGATCCTGCGCGGCAAGCAGCGACGCACCATCCTGAAATTCTTGAACGCCCCAAAAACACCGACGCTGATCATGGAGGAGACGAAGATAAAAGTAAGCAACGTCTCCGATGTCTTGCGAGCCATGGAAAATTACGGCCTGGCAAAATGTCTGAATCCAAAAGAGAAACAGGGAAGATTGTATCAACTGACGAAGAAAGGCAAGAAAGTTCGTGAAATGCTGTATCCGGAGTAGGAAGTGTTTGACGAGATAGGGGAATAATAGTAAGAGCATATTGTTCATCCATAGTGAACAAAAAGTAGTCTTTTTGTGCAATTATAATGAAAACATTTATAAATAACCCAGTTATTACCTGGTTATGCTATCCGAAGCAGAAATAAAAGAAATACTGGTACGGCAAAGAGAAACTATCCTTAACAAGAAGTACGGCTTAGAAAGAACGGTCTTAAAAGAAGTTGAGTCCAAGCTCAAATTACCGCATATTGTCGTTTTAACCGGTCTAAGAAGAAGCGGCAAGTCCACTTTATTAAGGCAGTTAATACAAAAACAATATCAAGATGAGGACTTTTATTACCTCAACTTTGAAGATGAAAGATTGTTCAATTTCCCGGCAAGTGAATTTAATAAGCTTTACGAAGGATTAATAGCTCTCTATGGAAAAAAGAAAACCTTCTTTCTCGATGAAATCCAAAACGTAACTCATTTTGAGACTTTTGTAAGAAGGTTTTATGAAGAAGGATTTAAATTTTTCATAATCGGCTCCAGCGCCACGCTATTGAGCAAAGAATTAGGAACAAAACTTACCGGCAGGCACGTGGACATCATTGTCCGGCCCTTCTCCTTTTTGGAATTTCTAGAATTAAAAGGAATTAAGATAAATAAAGAAGCTATGTACAAAACTGAGACCAAAGTAGAAATTAAAAAATATTTTGAAGAGTATTTGATAAAAGGGGGCATGCCAGAATATCTGATTCATGACGATCCCGAGATCTTAACCAGAGTTTATGAAGACACCATCATCAAAGACATTGCGGTTCGGTATAAAGTAAAGGATGTCGTAGTTCTAAAGCAGTTATATTCTTACTTAATCTATAATTTTGCGAATAAGTTCAGTTATAATTCCCTTAAGAAGTTTATGGCCATAAATAGCGTCAACACTATTAAAAAATTTATATCCTATCTCGAGGAAACTTATTTCGCCAAAACAATCCATAAATTTGATTATTCATTTAAGAAACAGATCCTGAGCGATAAGAAGTTTTATGTTTTAGATAATGGATTTATGGGAGTTCTTTCCAAAAAAATAACGAAAGACAATGGATGGCTATTGGAAAATTTAGTTTTCAATTGCTTACATAAAGATTATGAAGTATTTTATTATTCTGGTGAAAAAGAGTGTGATTTTCTCACGGTCAAAAACAAAGAAATAAAACAAGCGATACAGGTTTGTCATGAATTAAATGACGAAAATAAAGAAAGGGAACTTTCCGGATTAAAAGAAGCAATGGCGAAATTCAAGCTTAAGGAAGGATTGCTTTTGACTAATAGTCAGGAAGAAGAAATAAGATCAGATGGAAAAAAGATAATTATTAAGCCGGTTTGGAAATGGCTGCTGGAGTGAAACGGAAGCAACTAGAGAATCCTCATATTCACGTGGTTACTGGAAACGGTATGTGGACATGATTGAAGACAAATTGTATGTGCCTCACGAATTATTCACCGAAGATGATGCTGAGAAAGCGTTAAGTGACTGTAATATGTCTTGCAGAAGATAAAAGGATGCATCTAGAAGTTAAAATTATCAAAACCAAAGACTTTATTTGAAAAACCTTTATATACGTGAATACTTCTTATTGCCTTATGGACCTTCGTGAGTTAAAAAAAGAGGTAGAGAAACTTCCCAATCTGGAACTGGATGCCAAGAAGCTTAACGAGTCATTAATCCGCCCCATCCGGACAGGAATCCTGCCTTTCTGGCCGACAATACAAAAGGATCAAAAGCGTGAGATCAATCGCCATATCACGAGAATAGCGGATCTGCTGCCAGCCCTGAAAAGCGGGCAGTTCGTGAATGAAAAGTTGAGGCAATATGCTCATTATCTTATCGAACTGAAATTGGCGACGATAAACGGCCATGAACAGAAGAAGAGATTACTGGTGCAGCACCTGCTGAATGATAATGTGCTGAGTTTGCAGCAGACGATTGCTGATGTTTCCTCATTCCAACAGACCATTTCACTCCTTAAGCAGTATTACGAAGAAGCCTCAGCAACGATAGATAGGAATCTGAAGCTGGAAGATCGGGTGGCGTTCCAGGAATTGCCGCATCGAAGACATATGAAGAAGATTGAACAGACGGCCCAAGATCAGCAAAAGTTAGCAAGTGCTTTGGGCAAGCATTTTGTGGTATTGGCGAGGAGATGATGGCAGCAGCATTGATTGTCGGCATTGCAGGAATGTTCTGTATTTTGATAGCCTTTGTTCTGGATGAATTTGAGTGGTATCTGACGAGAGATACGAAAGGATACAACCTCTTTAATATTTTTGGCTCTGGTGCGCTGCTGTATTATGGGTATACGTTGCAGGCCTGGCCGTTCGTGATTTTGAATTTAGTGTGGTTGGCGGTGGCGGTGATTAAGTTGATGAGAATAATAAAATGACAACCAGGTGTTCAGTCAGCATAAAATTGAGCCTTTCATAAGATTTTTAAATAGGTTCCTTGTAGGAAAAAGATGGTGCGGGGTGTTTTTGATAAAATGACACACTTAGAAGACCAACTCGGCGATGGCTTTTATGCTTTTATTAATCCTGAAGGCATTAATTATTCCCGTTTTGATAAAGCAAAATTAACAGAACGAGTGTTTTCCGGTTTTTGGTCGCCTGAAACACGATTTGGAGTTTTATTGGAAAATGAGGATAAGAGAAAAACAGAATTGTTGGGTGTCTTTCGGCCTTTTCAAAGACGTGCCGCATTAACGAGACCAGTTGAATTACCTGTTGATGCGCTTTATGATGAAGGAATGGCACTCTCTCCTGAATTGTTTCGTCACCTGGCAACTTTCTTTAGGGAACTAGGAGAAATAGAGTTTCCCCGACGGGAAATAACTATTTGCTATGAAGGAGAATTTAAGAGAGTTCAAGTCACCAGAATTATGCCTGAAAGGAAATGGTGGAAAGGCATGTTCATCGATGTCTATGTTGAAAGTGACGCCCTTATCGATAAATTCTCATCCCTGGATGAACAGAGCAGAAAAATTCTTGAAGAAAGCGACCAGTGGAAAAGATATGAAAAAGCAGAAAGATATGTTAGAGCACAACAAGAAAAGTGGGGAAGATTTTTTCATGATAAAGAGCTGGAAGAAGATGAAATACTAAACCTCTTACGATGGCAGGCAGCGTCTATCCGTCCAGCTCTGTTCAGAAATCCAGAAGATTACAAATATTTCTTATTAGGGTTTCATCACGTCGGCTTTGATACTGCAAAAATACATGAAGAGACATTAAAGTATTTTAGAGACCAACGGGCCTTGGAGAGGCACATTGACACTTTTAATTCATCTGTAACTGGGCTATATGCGTTGTGGAGCCCAGATAGTGAGACTGACCCGCCTCATCTCAGAATACCTCGTCAATATCAAATTTTTGAAAAGGGCGTCTCGGAAGAGCGATTGCAGGAAGCGTATGAACAAATAATAAAGGATGGAGATCGGATGAGAAGCCCCATCAAAATTTCCGAGGATTTATGGGAACTCGGTTTTCTGACGTTAAAAAGAACTCGATGGCGTGATAAACAGCCAACGAAGGAATCGTACGCTTTTGTCAGAATTAAAGGAATGAAACCAATACTGCAGGGAAGTTTACCTTTTAAAGAATTTGGTGAAGTTGAGTTAGAAAGAGAGTATAATTCTCTACCAAAAAGGCCTTCCCCTTTAGGATTTTTTTATTGATTCTACCAAAAATTACAAAATATTCCTTACAAAATACTCTCAACCAACTATTTCTTCTTCCAATACGACGTCCTGCGCTTCTTAATCTCACCAAAACCACAAGAGGAACAGCGCTTATGAATCATATGATACGAATGATGCCCGCAGCGACGACAGCGAATATGGGTCTTCTTTCCTGATTTCTTTCCATGCGATGCAGTCCCTTTGGTCATAGTTCACCTACGCAGGAGAAATGATCGTGATCGTATCCCCGCGGATAAACACATTTCCCAGCTTGCGCTTGATTTCGCCGCCATAATGCTCTTCGGCATCATCCAGGACAATGTTGATGTGAATGTCAAAAGATTTTAATTTGCCGACATAGCGGTAGCCATTCTTCAGATCTACCATGACATTTTTATTTCGGGCTGCATTCAGCGCGTCTAACGGTCTTAATTCTTCCATAATGGTACACCCCCTGCAATAAGTTCTCAAACGCCGTTTTGTTTATAAAGATTGCGTCTGGATTTGAATGAAACGATTTATTTTTTATTCGAAAACATTATAAAGTAATCCCTAGTTTACAGGAGCATGATCAATTTTTCAAAACTGCAGCAGGAAATCAAAGAGTATGATACGGAACGAGAACGCTTGATTTTGAAGAGCAGGGAAGTTCTCAAATTGAGCAAGCAGGTCATCTACGCCGTGCATCGGGATGAAATAAAGAATGCGGCACAATTGGTGAAAGAAATCCAGCAGAAGAAAAAAGAGCTGGATAAAATAGCCCTGCACAGCAATAAGATGGAGACCGAAGGCAGCTATAAGATAGCGGTGCAGGAATATGTGGAAGCCCTGTTATATTTCTATTTTGTGCGCGACGGAGAATTAGTGAGCATAGAAGCCTCCCCCGAACATTTTGTTTTAGGCTTGGCGGATCTGCCAGGAGAATTAAACCGCAGAGCAGTATTTCTGGCCGGAAAAGGGCAAGTGGCCGAGGTAAGTAAGATCCGCGATGCGGTGGATATGATCTATGGCGAATTATTGAAATTTGATTTCCGCGATAATGATATCAGGCGTAAAGTAGATGCAGTTAAGTACGAATTACGGAAGCTGGAAGATTTGGTGCTGGACCTGAAATTGAAAGGGCGTTAAATCAAGCCGAAAGAATTTAACAGCAGGATAAACGCGGCATAGACAATGACTCCGAGTGTGAAGTAGAACGGATTACTGGCTTTGTATTGTGGCAACACTTCTTTTCCAATGATGTAAATGAGCACCCCGCTGACAAAACCAAGGGCAGGATATAAAAAAGCATTACTGACGTGCAGAACTTCAGCGATAATCGCTCCAAACAAAAATGTTGCGGCAGAGAGAATCCTCTTGAGGAGGAGATAACGTTCTTGTTTAGCATGCAGATCTTCAAAGAGGGCACTAGTGGTGAGGTACACGAAACTTAGCGAGATGGCGAACAAGAAACCAGAGAGCTGTTGGATTTTCAAGAGTTCGATAAGTGCGATGCCGACCATAGTGTGGTAAAAGAAAAAAACACTTAAATGCAGGTAGCTTAAGTCACGTCGTAATTTAGGTTTCTTTTCGTATTTTACAATGGATTTTTCAGCGATGTGGAAAACGGAAAAACCGATTAAAGTCGTTAGAAAAATACCCAAGCCGAAGATGTCAATGCCTTGATATGCTTCCGGCAGCAGCTGAAGAAAAACATATACTGTTGCCAAACCAATCGTAAATGATGCAAATTTGTTTTTGTGATGTTCAAATTTTTGCAGAAATTGAGGACTTAAAAAACTAGCCGCACCCAAGAGAATGCTTAATAGATAGCCTATTATCATAAAAGAAGGTTATTCTTTAGATATAAAAAACTTTCTTTATAATGATACTGTTTACTAAATGAATGACGGCTAGGCCAAGAGGTTTGCGAGGTAAAGCTACATACTGTTCTTGGAACGGCTTTTCCTCGAAACTGAGTTATCGAAAAAGCCGCCGAGCAAACGGCCAGCCGTCATTCTTTCGTTAAGAACACGTATCTTTTATAAGGCGAATAAGGATAAAACAATAAGAAGAATGAAATAAGAAGATACTACCTTTTCTTCTTTCCCTTTTTCCGTTTTCTCGACACCGCCAGTCTCTTTAATTTCCGCACTTTAGAATCCTTGCTCTTGCGGCTGGGACGGCGAGATCGCTTCCCGTGACGATGAACTACTTTCTTTGCTGACTTTTTCCTCTTTTTCATGATTTATACCTCTGGACTCAGTGAGGAAGTGCCTCAAACGGCGTACCGACATCACGCTTAACCTACCAGTGCGTTTTAGAGGTTATCTCCTCGCGCTATGGACAAGCTTACCCCGATGCAGATTTCATACGGTGAGTTATAGTCCAGCCACCTCTTGATAGTTGAACATCTGGCAGAGGCTGCTATAGTCGCATCCTTTTCAGGACAACTGAATTGTCCGAGTAAATTTTAGAAAAGAGGTTAAAGTTTATATTTTTTTAGGACTACTTTAGGATAGAAATTTTGTCTCAACTTTTGCGGTACCTGAATTTTGCTAGATTTTTATACACTACCTGCAATCGAGGCATTAGAATCTTCGCGATATGGTTACAAAGTAAGTCTAAAAGATTTTACATCTAATCATGAATGGAGTGTTCATGTTCCTCTCGAACCAAAACAAAAAGAGATTTTAAAAGAGTTAAATGTAGTGTATAAAAAATAGGGAAAATTCGGGTAGCTATGATGCGCCAGAAGATGAAGTGATTATTGCAGATATTTCGTATATCTATTGGCATGATCGTGGAAGAGCATCACATAATTCCCTTTCTTTGGAAGGTGATTAAGTGCTGCGGCAAGAACTGCGCCAGACGAGATGCCCACGGAAATACCATCATTGTTTAATTTTTTGAAATACGTAATGGCTTCTTCATCTTCTATGAAAATACGCTGCTCTTCAAATGGTTGCGGACGATCCAGCCAAATCTTAAAGTCGCCCCGGATCTGTCCCGGATGAAGCCCCTCTATCTTTGTGGGAGATGACTTTGAACTGACAGCATAAATTTTGCAATAGGAATACTCTTCACGAATTCTTTTAGCTAATCCAATCAGGCTTGCGCCCGTTCCTACGCCGGCAACCACAGCATCGATAGAAACATGCCGCTCTCTTGATTGATTAAGAACTTCCTGTCCTAAACTATGATAATAGGCCTCGATGTGATACGGGTTTTCAAACTGGTTGAGGAAATACCAATCAGATTGTTTCCCAAATTCACGCGCAGCGTCGATGTCTGCTTCCGTGTCTTTAGTGGTGTCATATTCACAAATTTCAGCTCCATTCTGTCGAATGAACCATTTTTTATCAGCGGAGATGTGTTTAGGCATGCAAATCACAATTTTATATCCTCGTTCTGTTCCTCCTTTAGACAGAGCAATTCCAGTATTCCCTGAGCTTGCTTCAACGATGGTCATCCCTTTGCGGAGTACTTTGTCTTGTTCTAATCTCTGAATGGCGTAGCGCACAAAACGATCTTTCATCGAGCCAGTTGGATTCTGTGCTTCGATTTTCGCAAAGAGCCGTCGTTCCGGTGTTTGGTACTGTTTCAATTCGATAAGTGGTGTGGTCATGGCGTTAAAATTACTCTCTGCTTGTGTCTTCTCTTTGAGACTATAAAAATATTGTGAAATGGGGCTGCGAGGACTTTCACGCCGCAACCATCGGTTACCTGCATTTGAACCCCGGTCACGCGGCCCCGAACCGCGTATCTTATTGCTCAGGTACATGCTTTTACACATGTAGGTACCAAGCTGGACTACAGCCCCATAGCACTTATTTCTGAGGGGGGGTAATTAAATCTTTCTCCCGGAAAAAGAAAAACACTTCCAGCATCGCGGAGAGAACATAATACAGAACGCCCCAGAACATGAAGATAAGCGGCCTGGTTTCTAAGCCGCTGGATCGTTCCAGAATCGCTTCATAAATGCCAGTGGGCAGCGGCGAATGCGATTGGAGTAATTGCGCCGGGAACATGGCTAGGCCCATCGAGCCGATCAGTAACAAGCCAGAAATCCAGAGTTTGCCATCGGCTGGTTTTAGTCCGGCAACTTTTGCGATCAGACTCACAAAAAAGATGATAGGAACCAGCCAATTTTTGGCCATGAAACCAGCACCCAAGGCAAATACAGAATACAACGCTATCAACATGAAACTTCTGGGAATTGCCCGCCAGCCGAGATGTTCTCGTTCAGACAGCATGATGCCGGAGTGCACCGACAGAAATTCGATGACATAAATCATGATCCCAATTTTGAGGATAAAATTGGCATATTGTTCGGGGGCAATGATTGCTCTCAGGAAGAGCCAGGCGAGGAAGAGATTTCCCACTACAGAGATGGCAGGGGATGGGAACTTTAAAACGTGCTGCATGTATTGTCAGATTATGGCTGGATATAAAATACTTTAGATGATGTTCTGTAGAATATAAAAAATATATACTCCTAACTCCACAACATTTTTAATGGTGGAATACGGATTAACTATTGTCAAATTACCGGATGGTGCTTACCAAGTTTCTCATTACCATAAAAGTAGCCCAGAGCATGTTCCTGACATGGATGCAGTTATTGTTCACATGGCTTGATTATACCAACGTATTCCTTCTGCACTTCAATCAGAACCGACCCTCGTTGATTTAGATGCACACGATTCCAAGCGGGTGATGGTTGTAAGAGAAGGATTGGAATCAAGAGTATAAATTCTTTCTGTAAGATACAATCTTCTATGCGGCATTAGTCAACTTTCCTTTTGGCGGCGAAAGGAGATAACTTCAATTATGCCGAGGAGACCATAATACAAAATACCCCAGACCAGCATCGTCTGCGGGATATCTACCCAAATGCCGGACGAGCCAGACATTTTCTGCTGGAGGACAGACTCGGGAAACGGGAAAAGAACGCTCCAGAGCGGAGCCAGCAAGGTAACGATAAAAACGGTGCCAATCAGCAAAAGAACAGAAATCCCCGCACTGGTGTGGTGCGTGTGTGTCTTCTTCCCGAAATATTTTGCTCCTAAGCTGATCATGAACACGACGGGAACAGCCCAATTCTGGAAGGCAAATCCGAACACAAGCATAAAGAGCAGATAGACGCCGACCAGTATGAACTTTATGGGCACGGTGAAAATTTTCCACAGCAGAAATAACTTCCGCGACTGAACGGTCCTCGCCTCCGGGCTGAAGATCATGCCGCTGGAATGCAGGCTGAGGAATTCGACGAGAAAAATAAGCATGCCGCTGTTGAAAATGAATTTGACATTATCCTCCGGAAACAAGAGCGCCTGGGTGAAGAGTCCGACCAGGAAGAGATTGCCAACAGCAGAGACGATTAATGAAGTGGTTTCTGGAAAGCGCATGGTTTGGTGAATAGAGAGCGGTTTTTAATGGTTTGGAAAGAAAATGCGGACGGCAGGGTTCGAACCTGCGCAAGCACCGCGCATAAGGGGGCTTCCCCCTTATCAACCCCAGAGCTTTGCAATGATCGTACTGAAATGCGGACGGCAGGGTTCGAACCTGCGCAAGCACTAAGCTACTGGACGTTTCTCACGAGAAACCTCAGAGGTTTTGCCTCTCGTGCCTGAATCCAGCCCGTTTGGCCACTCCGGCACGTCCGCGAATACAGCGTATTTATCAGAATTCTTTAAAAGCATTTCTTCTCTGGATGAAAGAATACAAATGCTCAATATGCTTTACGCCCGTCTCACGCATCAGGAAATGCCGCAGCTGGTTATTCACTCTTATGCCTCGCTGGCTGCATTCGTGGTTGATTTTGGCGTAGAGTTTTTTCCCAGCCTGGTCGAAATCAGTTAAAATGATGACTTCATTCCTAGGGAATTGCTCGATCAACTCATAGACCGGCTTGTTAAGGAGAAGAATATTCGCTAGTCCCAGCTTCTCCAAGGAGTTTTTATCGTTGATTCCTTCCACGATGATCGGTGTTTCCTGCTCCTGAACTTCTTTCAGAAGTGCGAGTAGTTCCGGTATTAGTGTATTCATCTTTGTTAAAATATTCTCTGCCGCTTTTTTTTCTGCTTCCACCGCTTTTTTTCGTCGTTACCTTTTTAAATGTATTTGCTTTTGCCTGAGATATGGATAAAGGGCTACTCATCTTAATGTGGTTGGGGGTAATTAGTATCGTGCTAGTTTTAATCTTGTTAGCAAAGAGTTTTGTGGGGAGTTAGGATGAAGGATTATGTTGAGGTTTTACTGATCTTTTTTGCCGTCATATTTAGCCTGCTGGCGATAGGTTTGATGTTCTGGAAACTTGTTGGAAATAGTCCCACCATCGAAGAGATAACTCTCGGTCTGATGGCGATGACAGCTTCGTGGTTGGTCACTCTGTCTTACAAATTTGGGAAGATGGAAGGAAAAACAGAGCTGATAGATTTGAATATGAGAACCTCATTTGACAGAGTAAAAGATGATTTACAAGAATTGAAACTACAATTGAAAGAAATAAGGCAACGGTTGAAATAAAATGTCAGAACTCGGGTTGAAATGCGGACTGGAAATCCACCAGCAATTGGAAGGAAAGAAATTATTCTGCTCCTGTCCAACGCTTCTGCGAGAGGATGAACCTCATTTCAAAATCAAACGGAAATTACGGGCCACGGCCGGCGAAAGCGGAGAGATTGATGTAGCAGCACTTCAGGAACAACTGAAAGGCAAGACGTTTGTCTATGAAGGATATCATGATACGACCTGTTTAGTGGAAACGGATTCCGAGCCGCCGCATGAGGTGAATAGAGATGCGCTGTACACGACCTTACAATTCTCGGCTTTCATGAAAGCCAACGTTTCTCCAATCGTGCAATTTATGCGGAAAACAGTGGTGGATGGTTCAAATACATCCGGATTTCAACGCACGGGGTTGATTGCCCAGAACGGAATCATGGAGACAGATCAGGGAAAAATACATATTACTAATATTTCGCTGGAAGAGGATGCGTGTAAGATCATTTCTGAGACTGCCAATGAGAAAACGTATCGCCTCGATAGGCTGGGCATTCCGCTCATCGAGATTGGCACTGGTCCGGACATCACCTCGCCGGAACAATGCTTAGACGTTGCGAAAAAGATCGGCTTGCTGCTGCGCAGTTTACCCGGTGTGAAGCGTGGCTTGGGAACGATTCGGCAGGACGTCAATGTTTCGATTGCCGGAGGAACTCGTATTGAAATTAAAGGCGCGCAGGAGTTGCGCCTGCTGCCGTTGTTTGTGGAATTGGAAGCCAAAAGGCAACAGGAATTGCTGAAGATAAAAGAAGAATTGAAAAACAAGAAATTGAACGCCTTCAGTATTTCTGATTTGACTTATGTTCTGAAAAATTCAAGTTCTAGCATTATCCGGAAAACTCTGGACAAGAATGGAAAAATTCTCGGCCTCAAACTCTCTGGTTTCTCCGGACTTCTAGGGCGAGAATTGATGCCCAAGTATCGTGTAGGCACGGAATTGGCAGGCAGAGCGAAAGTGAAAGCCGGTGTCGGAGGTATCTTTCACTCGGATGAATTACCTAATTACGGGATTACTGAACAGGAAGTGCGTGCTCTTCGGAAGGAGCTGGACTGCGGGCCAGAAGATGCGTTGGTGCTGGTTGCCGACGAAGAGAACAAAGCGCGGACTGCCCTGAGTGCTGTCTATGAACGGCTGCAGGAATTATTTCTTGGTGTTCCTGCGGAAGTCCGCAAAGCGAATGATGATGGCACGACTTCGTATATGCGGCCCATGCCGGGAGCCGCACGTATGTATCCCGAGACGGATGTACCTCTTATTTTCCCGAATGCCAAAAACGTGCACTTGCCGGAATTGCTGGAGCAGAAAATAGTGCGCTTCCAGACGCAATATGGCTTAAGCAAAGATTTAGCGGAATTTGTGGTTAAATCAGAGAAATTATTTTTATTCGAAGAGTTGGTACAGAAATATCCGGATATGAAAGCAGCGTATATCGCCGAGACGCTGACGTCAACCTTACTGGACATCAAGCGGCAATATCAACTGGATCCGGAGAAATTGACGGATGAAAACTTTAAGGAGTTATTCCGGTATTTATCTGAAAACAAAATACACAAAGGTATTGTATTAGACGTCCTGATTGACATGCTGCGCGGCTCATTCAGCATTCGGCATTATGAGACGCTGTCGACGGAGGATATGCATAAAACGCTGAAGGAAATTGTGCAGAAGAATCTGGGCGCTCCGTTTTCTGCATTAATGGGATTGGCGATGAAGCAGTTGGCGGGAAAAGCTGACGGGAAGACGATTTCGCAGGAATTACAGAAGATTCTGAAGGAAGGGCACGGGTGAGTTGCCGAAGTGATGTTTTGAACGAAAGGTTTTCATAACCGTCTGAGAATTCCCAAAAGCCGATACCTTTATATAGCAGATGCAACATTTATGTTGCAGATGATACGGAAATGGAGCAGATATCGGGTTTTGCAGCAGTTTTTCGATTTTCCACGCAAAGCTTTCCTGATTCGCGAACTCTCCAGGAATACGAAGCTCGCCCAGACCGCTATTCGAGTTGCCTTGAAAGCGTTGCTCGCGGAAGGACTTATAACGAAGGACAAAAAGGGCTTGTATCCGTCATTCAGAGCAGTAAGAGAAAGCCTCCTTTTCAAGATTATGAAAGCCCAGAATATCATCTTAAGGCTACATCAGACAGGTATTTTGAGCACGGTTGAGAAAGCAGCATATCCATCGTGCATTGTGCTTTTTGGCAGTGCCTCCCGAGGGGAGGATACTGAAGAAAGTGATATTGACCTGTTCGTCCAGGCAAAGAGAATGAAGCTTGATTTCAGCAAGTTTGAAAAGGCATTGAACCGCAAGATTAATCTGTTATTCGAGCCTGACCTGAAAACCATCAGTCCAGAATTGCTTAACAATTTGGCTAATGGTGTCGTCGTGTATGGATATTTGAAGGTGGTCTGAAAATGCTTCCCTGGGACGAATCGTCGGATAAAGTAAGCAAAATTCGCCCTGATAGCGAAAAAGCCAAAGCACTACAGAAAATGACTGAAATGCACGAAAAGCGTGCCAAAATAACTCCTTTGCCGGACATGGCCACGTTGCTCGTCGAGGAATATTATGAAATTGTCAAAGAACTCATCACGGCAATCATGAGTTGTGACGGTTGGAAAACCACCAGCCACGAGTTTCTCATCAGCTACTTGGCAAAATTCTATCCTGAATTTACTGCTGCCGAAATCGCTTTGATTGACCAGCTCAGGCAAATGAGAAACGACATTGGTTATCGAGGCGTCATGATCAACCCTGAATATGTCCAGAGGAACAAGGCAGCAATAATCGATGTTATCACCAGACTCAAGGACGTAACGAATAAGCGAATAGCCAAACAACACTGAGGCGCACAATGACGAAAACCTGGTGCGCCATTTTCGGCATTAATGGGATTGGCGATGAAGCAGTTGGCGGGAAAAGCTGACGGGAAGACGATTTCGCAGGAATTACAGAAGATTCTGAAGGAAGGGCACGGGTAAAAAGTAAGTTTGGAGACGTTTTTAAATTATTGAATGAGTGTTTCTATGGAATTCAGAATTCTTCTTTTTGCAGAAATTGCCGCAGAAACAAATTCTCTGGTCCGATCAAAATAAGGAACTTTAATCTCTATTTCATCTGTAATGGCACCCTTATTATTTGGATCGAGGCTGCGTAATATAAACACCCGTAGTGAAGCATCCTCTGATGGTTTTTCAAAAAAATGCAGGACAGGATAATCATCGTAACCCAAATATACTTCAGGGTGTTCTTCTTCCGGAGGGCAGGGGGGTTTGTAAGAGATATCTAGCGTACCATCATTAAAAAGAAACAGATCGCTTAATGAAGCATCAGCTGAAGGATAATAATGTAAATTTACGCGTTTTTTTTTAGGTTTTGGATAGAAACTTATTTCTCTCACCTCTTTAAACATTTCCTCCAAACGTTTTTTTTGTCTCCTACCCCGAACGGAATTCTTAGCTTCTTCTTTCATGTGATGATAGGTGTCAGGAGAGTATCTTTTTAGAAACAAATATATAAAAGAATACACTTTGTCCAATTCAGAAGGAGAAGAGGGGGATTGACTTTTGTTTGGTTCGAAATAAGGCACTCTTAAGTGCATCTCATGCCCAATATCACCTGATGGAGAATAATCTTGTAGTACAAACGCTCGTCGTGAAGCATCCTCTGACGGTTTTTCAAAAAGATGCAAGACCGGATGCATACTTAAAGGCTTTGGTGCTCCCCAATCTATTCTCAAAGTCTCCTGTTCCCAATAAAGAAACGAATCCCTAATTAAAAAATCAGTGGCGGGATGATAATGAAAGTTTGCAATCCCGTAGTTAGATGTTGAAGTCATTGTAGTTTTTCTCTAAATATTTCTTAATGTATAATATTTGGCCTATTTATAAACCTTTTGCTAAATGGTATTATTTGACAGGGGTACTATTGGTGGCAACTGACCCTGTCTTTAGTGTTACTTTATAGTAATTATCTTAGAAACATTTATAAATAGGTATATGTACTATATTCTTATGGAACCAAAAAGAAGTGCTGACCTGCCGTATGGCAAGTTGTTTCCTTCCTATATTCATCCGCCTAAACGCAGTTCTTGGCTAAAGAAAACGCTAACCGGGGCAGCTCTGATGGGGATGTTCTATGGGATGGGCTATCTGCGCGAGCAGACATTGAGCAGGTCTCATCTTCCTAACCCCTCCGCCGTAATTCAGAGTGGTCAAGCAGAAGAGAATGTAGAATCCCGCTTGGAACGGAAAACAGCAGAAGCAGATTATCCAATAGCTCGTCCGGTAACAGTACAACTTCCGATCGGGCCTTTGCATGAGCGAGTACAGGAGGCCTATGATTATCACCGTCGTTTTGAAGAGCTGACTGAGGTAAAGTTAGAACGAACCCTAAAGTATGATCTGCTTATTGGCCAGGCGGCTACGCAGTACAATATTCCCCGGAATCTTTTATTTGCCATTATCATCAGGGAAAGCGGCGGCAATCCAGATGCTGTGTCCTCAACGGGTGTTCGTGGCATCATGCAGATGCAGGGAAGTACTGCTCAAGCTCTCGGCGATGATTGTGTGCCAGTTACCAATCCGGCTCGGAATATCGAATGCGGGGCACGCTACCTTTCGCAGATTTTTATGCGATACAGGCAAGCCTATCCGAATCTGGATAATGAAGAAGTCTGGAATCTTGCCCTCGCTGGGTATAATAAAGGCCCGAATGGGCTGCAGGGAGCATATGATCGATTACGTCGAACAGGAAAAGATTCTTTCTGGGATCTGCAAGTGAAGGATATCGGCGGGCAGGCGTTTGCCTATGTGCCCCATGTGCGAGCGTTGGAGCGGTTTGTCCAAGAAGATGTTCCCTGGCTGCGGCTGCGTAAATTTGTGGAACCAGTTACCACGCAAGTGCGCACAGCATCAGCTTCGCTTGTCAATAAGGTAGAATATCTCGCCCAGGAATTCTAGTGTTTTGTATTGGTAACCTAACCGCTTGGCCATCAGTTCAATCCATGTCCTTCGGGGAAAATTCATCGGCCTGCCGCTCATGGTTTTCGTGGGAAAGCTGACGATGACGAATTTTGCCGGCACATTCTTGATCACTTCTTCGCTGCGCTGGTGACCTTTTCCCTGATCGAGCACGTCGGTCATTTTGAACAGAAAGCAGATCTCCGCTTTGACGAGTTGGCGAAGTTTTACCCAATGCAGGGTGTCTAGAATTTCTGCTTTTCCAGAAAAATGCTTGTTTCGTTTATGGAGATATTTGAAATAGTCATCAACCAGCTCTACTTCTTCAATGTTTACATCACAAGCGAAGTATTTCATGTTTTTGAGCTGCATGAAAGAAAATGAAAACGGGTTAATGCCGCAGCCAAGGTCAAGGATGGTTTCTGGGTTGCCGGTATGATGGAAGATGCTGGCGTAGAGTTTGGCGTAAAACGGCATTCGCTCACGAGTGGAAGCATGAGTCTGGAGTATTTTGGTCAGCATCTCTGTTTTTGTTTTTTCGGAATCAGCCTTAAGCAGTTCGGCAAAGTACGCTCTTCTTTGCTGCACTTCATCGGTAATGCGGAATACGCCGTGAATTCGCCGCAATTGAGCGCGCAAATGTTTGACTGTTTGCCTGTATTCTGCTGATTTGGGATTACACTTCTGAGCGAAGAGATGTGTAATTTTTGGTTCTGACTGCAGAAATTGGAATAATTTGTCTTTTACAAAATCATCACTTAACGCACGCAGTTCTTTCTTCTTCTTGATTTCAGCGATGAGCTTCTGGACGTCAAGTTCAGGAATGAGATGGTTATGGACGAGCATGGGGAAGGAATATTTTCTTCTATTTAAAAGCTACCGTAAAGCTTATATATTTTGAGCTGGTTCTATGATTCATGGCAAGAAGTCAACGGACAGTGCAGCGGCCAACAGGAGTAACGGTGTTTGCGGTATTGGAAATCATTTTTACGGTCATGTCGTTTTTGTTCTGGATTTTTGTGGCTTTGGTATCGGCGATTGTTCAGCTGGTTCCGGAAGCAAAACAAATGATGGGTGCGGCGCTGGCTGAGGCTGAAGTAAGCATTGCATACCTTGCGGTTACGGCTGTTGTTTCGGTGATGGTGTCGGTTGCTGGTTTTATCGCGGCAATGGGCGCTCTGAAGCTGCGGGTCTGGGGAAGAAAGATGATGATGGTTGTGGCCGGGTTTAGTATTTTGTACGGAATCGTGAATCAGGTTGCTTTTAACCAAATTGAAACTGGGTTTTTTTTTCTGCTGCCTGGTTTGGTATACAATGGCCTGATCCTGTGGTACTTTAACCGCAAGGACGTGAAAGCCGTTTTCTCCTAAATCTTTTTAAACCATCATGATTTTATTTCAGCATGGAGAAAAAAGAGCATTTCGTTCACCGGCACGGCAAGCGGTTCTGGCACTTCATCTGGCATGAGGATTCAATCTGGAGCTGGCTAGCGAATGTTATTATTGCGTTTATGCTGATCCGGTTTGTGGTGTATCCATTGCTGGGTGTGCTGCTGGGAACAAGTTTTCCTATTGTGGCTGTGGTTTCTGAAAGCATGGAGCATGGATTGCATAATGAAGTGTTGTGCGGGCAAAAGTTTGATGAGTTTGCGGAATCGTTTGATGCCTATTGGAACACCTGCGGGAAATGGTATGAGAATATGGGCATTACAAAAAGTGAATTTCGTAAATTTCCCTTTGACAATGGATTCAATAAAGGTGATGTGATAATCCTGTGGCGGGCGAATGCCGGAAACGTAGATGTGGGCGATATTCTGATATTTCAGGGCCCCAAGCCGCAGCCGATCATCCATCGCGTGGTAAAGGTGACGGAGAAAGGTGGAACATTTGTATATCAGACGAAAGGAGATCACAATAGCGACAGTTTGGGCGGGGCTTATGGGGAGACGGAAATTACGTTGGAGCGAGTTTTGGGCCAGGGCGTGGTTCGCCTTCCGTATTTGGGCTGGATCAAGATTTTGTTTGTGGATGCAGTGAAGCCGCTGGGGATTAGGATACAGCGTTAAGATCATACCGCGATGAAGAAATACACTCTTTTGATGGGAATTCTGGTTTTAATTTTCTCTCTGTCGTACTGGGCGTGGGATAAAACTGGTTTTGTGGTCTACAAAAATGATGTCACTTCATTAGTCCATGACGAAGGTACTCTGCAGGTCTATTTCTGCCCCCGCGAAGCGTGCGAAGAAAAACAGGTGGAACTGTTGACTTCGGCGCAGGAATCAATTCATTGTGCGTTGTATGATATCGGCCTGCCCTCGGTGCAGCAGACGCTGCTGGAAAAATCACAGAAGATGGATGTTCGCGTGGTGACCGATAGTGATTACCTGAAAAAATTCAATCATAGTTTCGTGCATGCTGATACCTCTGGCCTGATGCATAATAAATTCTGCATTGTTGATGGGAGAAAGCTCTCTGCAGGTTCGATGAATCCCACCAATAATGATGCTCATAAGAATAACAATAATTTCATTCTTGTCGAGTCTGAGGTTGCGGCCAGGAATTATGAAGCTGAATTTCAGGAGCTCTGGAGCGGCGTGTTTAAGAAAGGCGATCCCGTGGCCAATCCTAAAATCATGCTGGGTGAGATCCCGATAGAGACCTATTTCTGTCCGGAAGATCATTGCGCTGCCCGCGTGAAGGAAGAGCTCAAAAAAGCCACAATTTCCATCTATTTCATGACCTTTTCGTTTACGCATGAGGGAATTGCGGATATCCTTTTGCTGAAGCATATTGATGGAATCGCCATCAGTGGCGTGATGGAAACAAGGCAGATCAGCCAATATTCTGTTTTTTCACTTCTTGAATATCAGGGGATCCCAGTGCGCCAGGACGGCAATAAGAATAACCTGCATCATAAGGTGTTTATTATTGATAATGAGACGGTCATCACGGGTTCATTTAATCCTACGGATGGCGGAGACCGGAGGAATGACGAGAATCTGATGATCATCCGTGATAAATCCATTGCGGCGCAATTCTTGCAGGAATTTAAGTATGTGTGGAAGGAAGCGGAGGAATGACACGACAATAAGTTTTATTAAGTTCCTTCTTTTTATTCTTCCATGCGAAAGCGCCTGATAACCCTCTCCAAATGGCTGTTAGTTGTTCTCTTGCTCATGATTGTCGTGCCTATTCTTTATCCGAATCCAGTATTAGTATGGATCAGCAACGGAATTATTTTTGTGGTGGCATTGGCGATGGTGATTGCGCTCCTGCGGAAAAGAATTCAGCTGATTGAAAAGTAAGAAGAAATGATGAAGAAGGGACAAATATACCAAAGGACATAAATAATTATACAGATTGTTATGTCCTTTGTATATAGCGACTGTGTATAATTGTCTAAACACGAGAAATTGGCGTGCAATTTCTGTGCCCCAGAAACTTCCAGTTTCTCAGGGTATTAATGTCAGTCGCTATAGGAGAGAAAGAAGAAGGCATTTATTTTTTACTGAATTCCACATAGGCGCATTTCCCGCAGACCACGCGATCATTGTGGATGCCCAGGAAGGTTCCCGCTCCGCATTTCGGACAGGATTTATTCTTACATTCAATTCTTTCTCCAGAAACAGTATATAATGCACTTAACTTTCGACTAGCTTTCTTTTTAGGCGGACCGCCTTTGGCTTTGGGTTTTTCGGCCATATTATTCCTTCTTTACCTCTTTCTTGGCTTCTTTTAATTTTTTCTTTTCATGCGGCGCCATGACTTCCACGTTTTTCCGCGCTTCGATACTGTCGTATTTGTACGCCTGAAAACGGGCGATTTGTTCACCGAATTGAGTATAAACGTGCCTCATCACGATGACGTTGGCATCAACATTTAGATTCTTTGCCAGCGTGTCGGCCACCAGTGTATTACTAGGGGTTGCGCCCTCGAACTGGATGACTCCCATAAGTTCGCTTCGCCCTAAAAAGGGATTTTCTGTTTTTTGTTGGATAGTCAGGTTCATCGTACTTTTAAAGCATATTCACCCTTTTGTTTGACGCCTATTTTCTCGGCAATGAATGAGCGCTGGGGATCATTGATGAACACACGTCCCTGCCAACTGTCAGTAAAATTGGTGGATTTACAGATAGGACAGACATCGCCATGGACGAAATATCGGCAGGTCTTGCAGGCTTTTTTCTTGCTCATTTTTTAGTCTCCTTCTTTGATTCTGCTTTCGGTTCGGCTTTGGGCTCTGCTTTGGCTGCTTCTTTGGCTTCTAGCCATTCCAATTTACCGAGACCTTCTTGTCGCATGCTTAATCCGATTTTTGGATTATTTAAATCTTTGTAGCTGACAGCAATGATTCTCGCCTTGCATTTATCCCCCACTTTGATGCTCTGGCCAGTTTTTTTGCCCTGAAGCACCTTGTCTTTGCTGAAAGAGACGAAATCGTCCATCGACTGGGAGATATGTGCCATCCCTTCGCAGCCGCCTAAATCAAGGAACGCGCCAAAGTCGGTGATATCGCGTATTTTGCCGTACACGAGTTCATTTAATTCGGGCTTGAAGGTCAATAGTTCGAATTCAGTCTCATAAAAGCCAGCACCGTCGCCCGGAACAATGACGCCTTCTTTGATTTCTCCGGCGTCGATGACATTAACCACAAAACCGAGTTCTTTGGAGATATAGCCATCGTAGGCGGCGTGAATATTTTTCAGCACAGCCTCTCTTTTGGGAAGATTAAACATGGCTGGCGGTACACGGACGTGGTCTTTGACCTTAACGCGGTAGAACATTTTTATCTTGATTTTAATTGTTTGTTTATAAAGGTTGTGGTGGAACTTTTTGCAGCGCCAGATAGCCAAGGACTAATGTGATCCAGACAAAAATTAAAGCCGCATTGTACCCAAATCCGACAATCAGCCATCCTGCCACCACCGGCCCAAATAATCCGGTAAACTTTCCCACAATCTGGCTATACCCAAAGAATTCTCCAGTTTTGCGTGTTGGAGAGAGCTGGATCAGTAAAGTCCGGGAGGTGCTAAACACGGCGCCAAAGGCGATGCTCCCCAGCAAGCCGGCAATCCAAAAGATAATCAGATCCTTAGAAAGCAGGAAAAGACTGATTACCACGATCCACAAAAATCCGGCGAGGGACAATGATTTTTTGGCGCCGATTTTATCTGACAACCAGCCGAAGAAATACGCTCCCCCAGAGGCGCCCAGTGATTGGAAGGCAAAGAGGAGCATGAAACCAGCTAGTCCAATTCCAAATTCTTTCTTGGCGAAGAGAAAGAAAAAGACATCAATCGCCGCCAAGGCATTGGCAAAGAGAAAGGTGGAAATGGCAAAAGGAATGATGCCGGGAAGTTTCTGGACGTTCTTCAGAGTGAGGTAGATTTTTTTGTACAGAGTGGTGATGGAAAATAACGTGGAGGTCGTTCTGGTATCTTTGATGATGAAAAACAGGGGAAGCGAAAAAATAAGAAAAAAAGTCGCCATGACCGGGAACGTTGCTTTGACTCCAGAAAGAGTTTCCAGATTTTTTCCCTCTGCAAAATAGAGCAGTGTGAGATAGGTCGCTCCCAGGCTGAACATCGTTCCCAAAAAACCAACGGCCATGCCGATGCCGGATATTTTCCCGAGTTCTTTGGGCCGGGCAATGAACGGAAGAAGAGAGTTATACGCCGTTAAGGCAATGTTGTAAAGAATGATGATCAAGGCGGTCATGATAAGATTGGTGCTCAGGCTGAAGAGCGGAATAAGAGCGATGAGGAGGACGGAGAGCAATGAACTTACGATAATGATAGGCATTCTTCGGTTAGCGGCGTCGGCGTAGGCGCCGAAGGCAGGAGCAGTAAAGGAAACAAGCAACAAGGCAATTCCCACGGTCAATCCTAATTGAAATTCATTGCCGCCGAGAAAAGAAACGACTAATAACGGCCAGAAGATGGTGCGAAAGGGACTGGTGAACGCAGTATTGGCGAAGTCGTACAGGCTCCAGGCGAGCACTTCTTTTTTGGACATATAAAGAGTAAATTCTTACTGTTTTTAAAGATAATTGATTACTGGCAATTTGCAAAAGTTCTTATATAAAATTTGATGGAAAATTCACCTCACCGGCGCGCCATCTACGACATCCCGAACAACCACATCCTCATTGACACTCGCTAACTTCTTGCCATCAAACATCACCCGACAGCCGCGTACCAGCATCTGCAACTTCTTGAACTCCTCAAACGTCACTTCCTTTTTACAGTTTTCCATCCCCGTAAAACACGCCTCTTTTCCTATTGGCGTCTTCTGCACTTCCAGCAGACCGACGTTCTGTCCGTCATCCGCCACTAAAATCATCGCTTCGCTCAGCTCCCCGCGAATCTTGGCTGGTTTCATGTTGGCGCAGAACACCACTGTTTTATTCAATAACGATTTCGCCGGCAAATATTTTTTCAGCCCCGCCACCACCTGCCGTTTTCCTTTCTCACCCAGATCCACGCTCAATACATACAGTGAATCAGCATTTGGATGATCTTTCACATCAAGAATTTTACCCACCGTCAATTGTAGGGGAAATACTGCCTGCGACGGCACTTTCTCGATTTTCTGCACGACCATTTCCGGCTGCACAATCTTCCCTTTCCAGGAAAAATCAACGCTGCCCCAGGACCATTTCTTTTCGCCAAACGCTGTTTGTAGCTTCATCGAAAATTCCGGCAGGATCGGGCTTACGACCATCGCCAGATTCCGCACCAGATTCACGCACCAGCCGACAGCAGCCTTGGCTTCCTTGCTGTCTTTATTTTTCCAGACTTCCGCCTGCTGGAAATAACTATTGCCCTGATCAGAAATCTGCAGGACAGTCTTCACCGCAGACTTGAAATCCTGTTGTTCATAATGGCGTTTAACCAGATCAATCAACTTCAAGATTTCTTTCTCGTGTTCTTTCTCCACCGCAATCATCCCCACTTTTCCATAATTTTTCGCCGCAAAGCTGAGTACCCGATAGCAAAAGTTCCCTAGATTGCCCATCAGCACATTATTGGTCACGGCTTTGAAATCCTCAAAATTCAAATCCACGTCCACGACCGATCGATCGAGATGGCTGGCATAATAAAACCGCAGCGCTTCTGCCGGATACAATTTCAAAAAGTCCTTCGCGGTGAAGAAGGTGCCGCGAGACTTGCTCATCTTCTCGCCATTCACAGTGATGAAGCCATGCACGGTTAATTTGGGAACGGGAATGTTTACGGCCATTAACAACGCTGGCCAGAACAAAAAGTGGAAATACGAAATATCCTTGCCGATGAGATGATAGACTTGACCTTTGTGCCAGTAGTCTTTCCAATTGCATTTTCCAGATTTCCCTGATTCACAGTAATTTTTCGTTGACGAGATGTATCCGATCGGCGCATCCAGCCACACATAGAAATATTTCTTTTCTCCGCATTCTTTCTCAGAATCCGGAATCACAAACCCAAAGTACGGGCCATCACGGGAAATGCACCAGTCTTCCAATCCTTTCTCCATCCAGCCATTGAGCCAATGAAGAACTTCCGGCTGCAATCCTGAATCTGGCGACTTCATCCATTTCTTCAGCTTGTCGGCAAAGGCGCTCAGCCGGAAAAAATAATGCTCGCTTTCCTTCTGGTTCGGAGTCCGTCCGCAGAGCGAACATTTGGGATTGATCAAATCTACTCCTTTCAGCGCATTCCCGCAGTTCTCACAGACATCACCGTATTGTTCCACTGCCGAGCACAGAGGACAGGTTCCGCGCACAAATCTATCCGGCAGCGAGCGGGCACAGTACGGGCAGTAGATTACTCTTATTTTTTTTCGATAGATGTACTTTTTTTTCTTCAGTTCTGCAAAAAAATATTCTGCCAATTCCCTGTTTTCCGGGGAATGTGTTTTGTAATAATTGTCAAACAGGATAAAGAATCTCATAAAGTCTTCCTGATGCTCTTTCCAATATTCCAGTGCGAATTTCTCCGGTTCTTTCCCGGCTTTCTGTGCATTGACTTCTACCGGAGTTCCGTGCATATCTGAGGCGCAGATGTAGAGGGCATCTTTTCCTGTCAATTTCAGAAACCGCGAAAAAATATCCGCTTGGATATATTCCAGCAGATGGCCGATGTGGATGGAGCCGTTGGCGTAGGGAAGGGCGGCGGTGACGATGATTTTTTCTGAGTTTTTATCGGAGTTCGTTTTTCGTGGCATGGTCTTTCCAAAAAGCTATGATTTTATAAACGTTACGAGGAAATTTAATAGGGGTTGGGTCTAAATCCCCACAGCAAGCTGTGGGGATTTAGACCCAACCAAAATTAATGCCATATTCAAATGGCTTGATATCAAAGAGATTCCAATTTTTCTTCAATTCTTTGGTCTGCTCCAGAATATACTGAAGGGCATAAACAATCAAACCTATTTGTTATGCCCTTCATATATAGTGGCGGAATTATTTGTTCGAATATTAATGGCCGCCACTATATATCCTGCCACTTGGTCAGCCGATACGTGTCCAGCAGTACCACAATAATATCCTGTTGCCCAGGAATCTACGGACCTAGCCACAGCGTAGTCCGGAGAGGTTCAATTAACTTTTCAGACAAGACGGAGGTATGAAGAGTTACAATTCTAATTTCAGCACCAGAACAGAAGAAAAAAACCAAACCTAAACCCCTTAATCCTTCCCTTTTTTCTTCTTCCCCTTCTTTGCCATCTCTAACCACTTTCCGGCATTCTCATCATTGACAAAGCGATATATTTCGCCTTTGTATTCCAGTTCGACCACATCTTCAACATTCAACAACGGTTCGCCGGTCAACGCATCTTTTCCTAATTGACCGCCATCATGGGCACCTTCCATAAAACCTTCTTCCCAAGTGTCGATTTCATCATCCTCTTCGAGAAGTTCACGGCCTTCTTTTTCATAAATATCCTCGTTCTTCTTCCCGGTTTTCATGTCTTGTTCGATTTCTTCACTGGTCTCTTCCGGAAGGATGCCCTGCTCATTATCAGGATAGACTTCAGTAAGAGCTTCTTCTTCCTTCGTCTTAGGCAGAGACGGCGTAGGAACTGTCGTTGGTTTGTTAAGGATAGGACCTGCTTTCTTGGCTGCCGTCGCTATCCTTGCCTTTTTTTTGACCATGACAGAAGGAATTTTTTAGGCTTTAAAAGGATTGTGGTTATGAACTGGATAAAGATATTTAAGGCGGTGGCGTCTGCACTTAGGGATGGGTCTCCATAACCTGCTTTGGGACGAACTCCTGGCAGTGAGTGAACAGGTTAGCAATCATCTTGAGATGCTTCAGCAACCACCACCCTTACACTCACCGTCGCCAGCGCCAGCTACGAGCTTGCCTCTAGTGGTTCTGCTTCACGGCTATTTGGTAGGAAGCCCGTCGTTGAGAGGGATGAGCCGGTATCTAGCTAAGAATGGTTTTACCGCCATCCGGGAGAAATATCCATTCTGGCAGGATTTAGAGAAAAGTGAAGAACAGCTCCGGGAACGAATGGAGGAGCATTGCCAGCGGGTCGGCCGCAAAGTAGATATTATCGGCCATAGTCAGGGCGGCTTGCTGGGGTTTGGTGTGGCGAGAAGGCATCCTGATTTAGTAGAGCGAGTAGTTGCCTTGGGAGCGCCATTCCGGGGAACGTACACGGCTTATCTGCATTATCCTGTTCCCAGTGCGCGGCAGATGGTTCCGGGAAGCAGTTATTTGCAGGAATTAGCGGAGCGGGATTTTCCGGAGGAAGTGCAATTTTACTCTGTGTATTCACCATTGGATCCGGTTGTTTTTCCGCCATGGAATGCAAAATTACCGGAAGCGAAGAATGTGCACACCATTCCCGTAAGGAATGTAAGCCATGGTGGTTTGACGCGCAAGAGATGTTATGGTTTGCTGGTGGAATTGTTGAGAGGAAGGTAGCACTTCACTAATATAGCTAATGTGTCAAATATTCGAAAATATCGATAATTCTGTTAAATCAAATAAGCAGAAATCTCCAAGATTCATCTTTGGAGATGAATGCTAGTGAAGGAGCAAGGCAACTCACGAACGAAGTGACTTGAATTATTTATGTCCTTTGGTATAGTTGATGCAATCACCAGAATGATCTATAATTCACAATTACTATACTTCTTTTTGTAGAATTCACACTGCAAAAAATCAGCTGACTGAGCGGCCAAGATGATTATCATCTCTTTTTGGGATTAGTGCCTGTGGGAAGTTTGTAGAAAGTCGATAAAAACATTTATAAAGAGCCTGCCTTTTTCTTTCTTAAAGCCAATCTTGGCTCGTTGTAGAGCCGGGAGAGCTGCCTGAGGCAAAAAATAGGGCAGACAGATGATTATATTCTCTGTTTGGCATCTATTTCAGGATAAACAACAAGGAGGTCGAACTGTGAGTTAGTGAGACTGAGCAACGAAGCTGCGAAGTCGCACCTCGCTCCTAACGAAAACCAGCGGGTTTTCGGGAGGTTCCGAAAATATCGATTTTCGTTACCAGTTGGCGAAAGAACTATGGTCGAACAAGAAACATTATTAATCGATTCCAATGAATATTTGAAAAGCGGCGTCCATATCGGGACGAAGTTCAAGACGAGATACATGGCTAATTTTATTTACAAGACTCGTCCGGATGGATTGAGCGTCTTGAATCTGAAGAAGATCGATGAGAGGATTTCCATGGCCGCTAAAGTGCTGGCGCAGTACGAACCGCAGGATATTGTTATAGTGAGCCGTCGGGAGAATGGATGGAGAGCATTAAAGTTATTGAATAAACTGCTGGGAATGCGCGTGTTCTCCGGACGATATCCACCGGGCATCGTCACCAATCCTGATTTGGAGACGTTTTTTGAGCCGAAGATCATGGTGGTATGCGATCCCTGGCCGGACAAGAATGCGGTGGAAGATGCCGTTCGTATCGGCATTCCGGTGATTGCCTTATGTGATACCAACAATCAGTCTAATAATATTGATTTGGTGGTGCCCTGCAACAATAAAGGGAAAAAATCTGTGGGCATTGTCTTTTATCTGATGGCGCGGGAATACATGCGCAAGAGAGGACTGTTAACCGGTGACGCAGAAATGCCAGCGAAGATGGAAGATTTCATGGAGGAGTAATTTTAATATCTTTTTTTCAGGAGATTTTACTTGTATCCTGTAATATATATTTCAGAGAATTTTATCTGGCCTCCCAGCATCCAACCAGACCAACGCTATTACTTTATTACAAGACTCCAAGAAAATATGAACAGGATTCTCGACCTGAGGAGAGGTCCACTCAAAAGAAGCACTAAAGTATGGGTATGCCTCTACTACGGCGATGAGACCAGAAAGCTGTGTTTTTGGACGTACAATAATTGCGGGGAATTATATCTCAACAGGAAAAAGGAAAGATTTAACAATCATCTTAAACTAAGAGAAGATAATGAGATATAAACAAGTGATCTTAATAAGAAAAGACATCAAACTGCCGGCCGGAAAAGCCTGTGTACAAGCAGCGCACGCTTCCGTCGAAGCCGTTCTCAAATCCGATAAAGACGTCATCAAAGCCTGGCGCAGCGAAGGCATGCCTAAGATTGTGGTCAAAGTAAAAGACGAAAAAGAATTATTGTTATATTACCAGAAAGCTAAGGATGCCGGACTGACTGCCGCTCTGATTGCCGATGCCGGAAAAACAGTGATTGCTCCAGGAACGAAAACTTGCGTCGGCATCGGTCCGGATGAAGAAAAGAAGATTGATCAGATATCTGGCACGTTGCCGTTATTGTGAAAACCTTTATAAATAACCTGCCTTCTCAACGTCTCATGAAAGTTCCTAAAACCGTTCATCGTTTCTGCAAATACTGCAGGAAACATACCGAGCAGAAAGTTTCGCAAAACAAAAAGAAAGCTGCTTCCTCATTAAGCCACGGCTCAAAAGTCCGGGCGCGTCTGCGGGGTCAGGCACGAGGCTTTGGCAACCTGGGCAGATATTCCAAGCCTGCAGTCACCAAATTCAAGCGCTCCAACGCCAAAAGCACCAAAAAAACTGATTTTCGCTACACCTGCAGTGTCTGCCATAAAATGAACTTGCAGCGTGAAGGCATTCGTGCTAAAAAAGTGGAGTTCATCTAACATGAGATCCAACCTTCCCAAAAGCCGGTTCATCAAAGTGCGCTGCAACAAATGCAAGAACGAGCAGATTATTTTCGGCTGCGCCTCGACCTTCATCAACTGTCTCGTCTGCAACAAGGAAGTCGCCTTTCCTACCGGCGGCAAGGCGAAGATTGCGGCGAGGGTCTTGGAAGTGTTGGAATAAAAATTCTCGTAATACTTCAGCTTCTTGAAGTTAGAAGCTCTGCTATCTTCTCGCTTTTGAAGTGTAAGTCGAGAGCAGACGCAAGAAGGGAGCGTTGCAAGACGGGATAGGTTTCCCGTCTGCACAGGAAAGAAATCGTTGTTTCTTTCCTTGTGTCCCTTCTGCGCCGAAGGGGAATTCCCTTCGTGCGTTCTCCGTAAGTCTAGTCACTCCGCTTTGCTCCGTTCGTGTCAAGTCACTAGCGTTCGTGAGTTACCTAACGGTAACAGTTGCTTGTCAGCAACAGACGACCCTCTTGTCGGCTTGATGTATCTATTGAGAAAGCGCGACTGAGGATAGCAGAGCTTCAGAAAGCTGAAGTATTACAAATTCTCTAAACATTTATAAATGGCGTTCCTTAAAAAACCTTAAAATGCTCTACAAACGCACGGGAATGCCGGAAGAAGATGAAATCGTGTTCTGCAAAGTCAGCAAAATCTTTCCTAACTCTGTCTTCGTCGACCTTCTTGAATTCGGCACTCAGGGCATGATTGACATCTCCGAGATTGCACCTGGAAGAATCCGCAACCTTCGTGATTTCGTCACCCAAGACCGCCAGATCGTCTGCAAAGTGCTTCGCATCGACCAGCGCCAAGGTCATATTGATCTCTCGCTGCGCCGTGTCAATTCACACGAACGCGCGGGAAAATTAGAAGAAATAAAACAAGAGCTCAAAGCGGAAGCCTTAGTCAAAAGCCTTTCCGAAAAACTCAAAGTCACTTTCCCTGAATTATACCAAAAAATCTCTCCCCCCATTTTCAAAGAATTCTCCCATCTCTATCTCTGCTTCAAGGAAGTAGTCGCTGGCGCCGTCGACCTCCAAAAAATCGGCATCGAGCAAAAGATTGCGCAGGAATTGACTACTGCAATCATCGACAAATTCAAGCCGCAAAAAATAGCCATTGGCGGTGAAATAAAAATGCAGACGTACGCCAGCGATGGTGTCGATAAAATTCGTTCCACCCTGCTGGTCATCGAAAAAATATCCTCCACGATCGCCCTGTTCTATCTTGGCGGCGGCCGGTATAAGCTCACCATCGAAGACGTCGATTACAAACCGGCGGAACAAACGCTCGACAAAATAGTAAAGATTCTGGAAAAATTCAACGACAAGCAGTCCACTGCTTCCTTTGAGCGGGAGAAAAAAGAATAATGGTCCACATCCGGAAATGTCTCAGCTGCCAGAAATATACCCTGCAAGAGCAGCATTGCAACACTTCAACTATCCTGCCTCGCCCGCCGAAGTTCTCGCTTCAGGACAAATACGAATCCTATCGCCGGGCCGTCAAGAAAAAAGAATTACAAGAGAAAGGCCTCTATTAAGTGCTGAATCACTTTTTCTTCTTAATTTCGTGTGGTGATTTCTTCCTTTTTAGAAACAGAGCCAGAAGCACGATTAATATCAGTGCGCCGCTGACCCAGTACACCGGTGAAAAAATGCGCTGCTCTTCAACAGGTGATGATTCGGTGATTTCTACAACCTTTGCTTTTTCTGGAAGTTGCGGCACTGCTTCTGGTTCCTTTGGCTTTTGGGGCATTTCAGCTCTTCCCATCGTTAACAGCTCCATACTTACATTAACAAAGTGCAAGGCATAATTGAGGTCTATCAGAGTTAATTTCAGATCAGGAATAGTATCACCGTCCAGATTTAGTTCCGCACTTGCACCCTTGTTTAAGACAACTTCCTGTGATGTACTGGAAATAACAAAATTAGCAAATGATGGCCCTACTCTCGTAACAGTAATGGTATGCTCTTCTGCCGTTGTTTTTGTCGAGGTCTTGATCATAAACTTGGCTTTGGTGCCTTCTTTTAAATACGCCAGAACTTCCTGGAATGGTATTTTTCCTTCGGTTATAGTTGGTTCAGGGAGCGTAATCGTTATCTCTTTCTCGAGAGAGACTTCTGGCGGAAGCGAACCCGCAGAACTTGTGGAACTGCTAGAACTACTTTCACTGCTCCCACCACCTGTATTTGGAGTGCTAGTGCTGGCCACCGCTGTTCCCGTTACCGCAGGGCCGGTGCCGGAGAAATGGGGCAGGCGTACCCAAATGACATTACTGCTCGTATCAATATAGCAGGGAGTCGTTGTATTAATGAGAGTTTGATCGGTTGTACAGGCACTTGATTTCAATAACATACCCCATTGCTCTGCAAAGGCTGAATAATGTGAATTGTTTGCGGCCAAATTAGTGGCGTTCGTCCCATTCGTGGTTACATTCCAAATAACCTTCCAGTTCTCATCATAAAGAGTAGGAATGGATATATTGACAACACTAGCATCATTCAATCCCGATCCCGGGGTTTCCGTGTAGGGAAGAGAAACAAGAACGTAATCGTAAATTGTTGGTCCTCCAGATCCAAAGCGGACAGCCGCATCAAAGGTGCTGGCACTCGCGGAAGAAGTTGTGCTGCTATCGAACAAGACATCAGGCGGTCCGGAAGCAAGCAGATCCACATTCACATAATGAATTTTAATATTTCCTGTGCCCATCCTGAAGCTGAGTTTACCTCCACCTAAAATGGCGGACATAGGTTTAAAACTGTCCATGGTCTGTGAACCACCCAACAGACAGTCACTAGAAGGATTGGGCAGATCACAGGTGGCATTAGAAAGATATAACGCCATGGAAATCGCAGATGCAGTTAACTGCGAATCGATGGCTTGTGGATTAAAGCTAGACAGTGCAATGCTGCTATTAGTGGCGATTTCCGCAGCAGTTTTGGCGATACTTTTAGGTGCATAATTAGACCCGCCGCCACTGACAAACAGATCAATTTTTTTAACTCCCGTGGCATTAATTAAAGGCAGGGAGAAGACGGCAGCAGCCCCCTGTTGAATATTAGTCATCCAGGTAAAATCTATTGACCCAAAATTGCTATAATCCACTTCTGCTTGCACATGAGCAAACACGTTCGTTAAACTGACATTAGTGCTATTAAGAAGGTCAAATTGCTGAAGGGCAGTTGTAAAATTAATCAGCCCGCCCGTGGTAGTGTCTTGGGTGATATTGCCTGAGGCGCCCAACAAGCCGAACATGGAAATATTAATCTGGAGCTCGGCAGCCGGATTGTTATAGCTCAAACTTACATTTTTGAATGCGCCGTAAAAAGACGTTCCATTGGTAGCGGTAGCAAAGAGCATCATGTTTGAGGTTTCAGTGGTAGCGGGTAAAGAGATGTTATAAAAGCCATTGGAGAGGGTGTGGTTGTCCTTACCCCCGGTGAACTCGCTAAGGTT
The DNA here is from genome assembly GCA_016185625.1 of Candidatus Woesearchaeota archaeon. Classification (GTDB taxonomy): domain Archaea; phylum Nanobdellota; class Nanobdellia; order Woesearchaeales; family GW2011-AR9; genus JACPND01. Next base: position 46,457 of record JACPND010000019.1, read on the forward strand.
ATTGGGAAGTGTGCCACGATTTACATCAATCATATTTCCTGGTTCCATCAGATAAGGAATGACACGAAAAGTAGTCCATCCATTGATGCCTGAATAGTTAATATAGCCGCTGACACGATCCAGACGGAGGGTGGTATTAAATTGTTTTTGTAAAGTTCTGGTGGTTACATTATAACTGGAAATACTATTTATGCTATAAGATTGTGTAGCCGTAAAATTATTCCAGTTAAAACTAACTGGCATACTAGCTGCGGGATAGACCATGATGGAATAATTTCTGTCCCGAGGCAAGTAGACAGTGGCATTAGCTACGGGATTCGTAAAAGCTTCCGCAACCGGATAGCCTAACTTTACATCTTTGATTTGATAACGGAAAGAAACATTGCCGCTGGTACTATTAATGACGGTAATAATAATCGTGCCTGCTGGCTTGAGATAAAACTTGGTTTGGTCTAATTGAAATGAAAATATCTGACTGGGGAAGGAGGGTAATGTCTGACCGACAAAATCAACCACGCTGCCATTATAATGAATAATATTGGGCTGATAGAGGCCACCGGTTACTTCTGTCACCGTCATATTAAACCATCCCGAAGCATTGGTGGTAGTGGAATTATATCCTACAATGTTAAAATTACTGTCCCGGACGGTTACATTAATATAGGTATTATTCAGAGCGATACCATTCACATCGGTAACCGTTCCATTAAAGGGAAAGGCTAAGGCAGAAGCAACTAGTACCAAGGAAATGAATAAGATAATTACTTTCACCATTAACATCTCTTTAGTTCTACTTAATTTTTGGCGGTTTTTAACATTTTTCTTAGCGGATATTCAGCCCTAACACATCGCCGCTGACTTCTATCCCGGAAGTGGTGCCTGCCAACGCCAACACTCGCTGCGCGTTTCGATCTACGGTCAACGCCCCTTCAAAATCATTCACCGTCACGTCATCGTTTTTCAGTTCATAATTCAGGCGTTCTCCTACCTGAACATTTCCATCTCCTTCACCCAGAGGCAAATTGCTCATTTGCAGGTCTTCGACTTTCAGCCAGGTATAGGGTAAACCACTAAATGCAATATCAATCTTGCCTTTAGAAACCAGCGCCACATCATTTACTTTTATTTTTCCAGCCGTTCCGTCAACAGAAAGCCCATGGCCACTGAATTCCAGCGCTCCTTCATAGCCCAGCATCTCCAGTGTCACTTGCTGCAGGTTGCTCAGCTCCAATTTATCGTCATTAATAGTGATTTGGTCCGGCACTTGGTTAAACGTCACGGCAACTGACTGTATCTTTGCCTTGCTCTTTACTGTTGGGACGTCACTAAAAGCTAAGGTAAAAGCTAAATCCCGCCCGCTTTTTGCTTTTATTTTTGTCGCTGCACTGGCACTGCCCGACACGGCTGACGAATCACCAGCAACGGTATCTTTCTCTTGTCTTTCATCTCCTACTGTCCCGGCAAGCGCTCCGGACAGGCTCTGGTTTTTATTATTATCCAGCATCAGGACGATAAAAATAACACCTATAACAATAGTAATCAAAACAACATAAAACCGCGTATGACTTTGATGGGAAACATGGCCTTCGCTCATGAGCAACACCTCTTTTGTTAATTTACTCTTTTTACTCTTGTAACTTCTTAGTCTTTTTATACTTTTCTATAGGGAACTTTGAATAACCCTCTTTTCATCACTCTTCAACCCCTTCTCAACTCCGTTGCCGCACGATGAATCAACTCTTCCAGCCTTTCCATGGTCTGTCCGGGATTGCTGATATCTTTTGCTTCCAGGATCTGCCCCGAGGAGGACTTGATATGCAGGTTTCCATAGCCCAGTAGCCGTTGGCTTACTTTCTGGTTTACATCCACATCGGTAATAGAAGAAAGGAACAAGTGTTTTTTGGATCGTTTAATCAATCCATCACAGATCATAACTTTAGAGTTCGTCACGATAAAACGATGGCTGAATCGTGTTACCTCTATGGCCAAGATCACCACCACGACAACGGCTAGAATAAAACGGGTCAGGATGGCACTCCCGGCGATTCCCTCCCACTGCAGCACTCCCAGTCCAAATAACAGGAAACCGGCACAGCCATATTCGACTAAAAAAGCCTTTCGTGAACGGCACAAATCCATCAGCACTCTCTCTTCCCCATCCATAGTGGCTGTAAAATGATAAAAGTTTATATAATTTTGTGTACTTTGCTGTTCCATGCCCGAATTACCTGAAGTGGAGACGATGGTGTGCCAGCTGCAGAAAAGCTTGGCAAATAGAAAGATTCTCAAAGCTAAAATCATTGACCATAAAATCATTGATCCCCGGCTGCCGGCTCTTTTTCCTGCGACCGTCAAAGAAATACGAAGGCGAGGGAAAGCTATTATCATCGAACTGCAGCCAAAATACTATCTCTACATCCATCTGCGCATGACCGGCCATTTTCATCATCTCAGAACGTCAACATTAGAAAAATATACCGCCGCCGTGTTCTATCTTGACGATGGCTCACTGCTGACGTATAATGAAATCAGGCGATTTGGCTTTATTAAAGTCATGACAGAAAGGCAACTGGAACAGGAATTGGCTAAGCTGGGCCCGGAGCCGCTTTCTGTCCCGGAAAAGGAATTTTTGAGTTTATTACAAAAAAAGCCGGCCTCCCCGATAAAAACAGTGTTGATGGATCAAATGGTCATCACTGGTATCGGCAACATCTATGCGCAGGAAATCTGCTATTATGCGCGGGTTCGCCCACAGCGCAGAATACGCTCACTTTCTTCTGCGGAACTTCATCGGCTGTATTTGGCGATGGAATCGGTCTTGCGAAAAGCAATTAAATACTGCGGCACTACCATCCAAAACTATTCGCATCTGGAAGGATCAGGCGGCTTCCAGAAGTTCCTTACGGTCTATCAGCAGGAACGGTGTCCGAAAAATCATACTTTAAAGCAAATAAAACAGGGTGGGCGAGGCACTTCCTATTGTCCAACCTGCCAGAGGTAATAAGTTAAGTCAGGGCCGGCGTGGTCAATAGTGGCTAGCGGCTGCCGAGCTAGGCTACTCATAAGAAAAAGGATAGATGCGAAAAATAGAATACAACCGCGAATGTAAAGCGACAATCGAATCGAGTTTTCGCCGAGGCAGCCGACCGCCAAGCCCCGACTTAATATAGCTAATGTATCAAATATTCGAACATTATTTTACACATTTGCTTACATGAAATGAGAAAACTATCTCATTTCAGTACCGAAAATTGCGTATAAATTTTCGTGTATTAGTAATGTGAACAAATGTTCGAAAATAATTCACAATTACTATACCTACAAAGTAAGATGTTCAAAAAACTATTTGCAAAATTACGGGGAAAGAAAGAATATCCTAATCGTTTCCTGAAGTTTTACCATCTTCATCACGACCGGCTGATTGAGGAGCGCCGGGGAAGCTATGCCGAGCGGAAGAAAACGGGAATTTGCGTGCGGTGTAAAAAGCCATCATTATCCGGCATTGTGTTTTGTGAATATCATCAGAGTAGACAGAAGGAATATAATGCCAAAGCGAGAGGGAAGTTATAATCTTTTTTAGAACTATTCTTATTAAAAGCTTTTTCTGGTTTTTCCCGGGCTTTTTATTCCACATCCTCCATCCCGCTGAACGGCAACAAACTAAATAACTGTTGTTTTCATCTCCTCAATGCCTTCAAAATCTGGATCGCCAGAATACAGAACTGTGCAATTGGCAAGTATGGCCGTCGCCAGATGAATCATGTCCGCATAAGATACTCTTCGTTCTTTGCTAAAGTATTTTTTCCTCAAGTCGGCAGCTAATGAAGCCACGGGCAAAACAACAGGAACAATAACCAGATTTGGAAATGTTTCGATTATGTGTACTTGTTCATGTGCTAATTCCTCATTGATCTTGCCCAACCTGTACTTGATCTCTGTAATGTTTAACGCATTGATCATGGCCTTCTCTCTCCCACTCTGTACCGACTCTAGGATTTCCTTACAACGTTCAAACTTCTTTCCTTCCGCAAAAAACTCGATCCAAATCCAAGAATCAAGAAAAATCATGGGACCACTCTTTTTTACCTTCTTTGATCATCGCTTTGATTTCAGAGTCAGAAAACCGCAGCAGCTGCCGAAGTTCCAGCATTCGAGCTACAGGATTTTTATATGTTGGAACAAGAACAACTTCTCCATGTTCAGGGATGAACGCAATTCTCCTTCCTTTTTCCAACCCATATTTTTCTCTGATCTCTTTCGGTATGGTCACCTGTCCTTTCGAAGAGATTATCGCTTCAGCCATCTTACTTTTCTGAAAGAAGTAAGAATTTATAAATGTTTTGCTTTAATCTTCCTTTCTCCTTAACCCCTTCACCGTCCCAAACGCAAACACCTCTCCTTTGCTCACGATAAACACCTCAAAATCGTCGAGCTTCTGCAAATACGGACTGAGCAGCTGCTCTTTCAAACCTGCTCATAAATAAGCAACCTCGCCTTTTCAAGAACTTCCTTACACGTTTCAGACAAGAGAGTAAAGAGCTTTCTATCGGTGAAAGTTTGCTCCAGCCCATACTGAAAATCTTCCCGTACTTCAATGATACTCAAATCAATTTCTTTGGCTTTGGCAATTAAGAACATATCAATGAAAGACTGGTCTAAGGAAATAATGCCCTGTTCTCTTAGGAGTTCAATTATTGCTAAAGTGCATTCCTGATTCCTGCTTTCATAACCGTGTTTTCTGATGATTGCCAAGAAGCAGTGATAGGCACAATAAAAGAATCCGCTGGCAGACCAGTCAGAATATCCATGCTCATCAAAAAAAAGGGCCGCCTCGAAATTATGCTGTGCTTTATCGAGATGCCTTTTTGCGCTATTGTTGTCAGGTTCAACTTGGATTAAGCCACGATGGATGCCTTGCTCTTCTAATTCCCGTTTGGCTTTATTTAAGCACCACTGCACTTTCTTTTCTGTTTGTAACATGATTTACCTCGATTCAGGCTTAGGAATGGCAAAATAACCATAGCCCTGCTGTACCTGCAAGATGGTTTGAATAATCACCTCATACCCCCGCAGAACATAGCCAAATTTAATGGCGTTGAGGAGCACGGAATCAGGTTTCTGGATATTATTTTTGAAATCCTTTGGCGACTGCCAGACAACGTGGATCGGCTTCAAAGAAACTTTATTTTCTTTTTGTACTATCTGTTGGGCAGCAGTAAGGTGTTTCTCTTGAACAACCACCAGAAGATCTATATCTCTGGCTTTGGCATAGTCTCGTACAGCCGAGCCAAAGATAATAACTGCCTCTGTTATCGGAAAGAGTTTTTCAAATTGATGCCGCCATCGTTGTGCCTGTTGCTGTGTTTCGGTCATCAGAAGCATTTTGACCATGTCGCAACCATAGGGGTTAGCAAGATTTGCTTTGTAAAAAATTGCTCTTCCGTATCGTCTGCTGATGACCAGTTCCTCTTGGTGGAGTGTTTTCACCACATTCAGCGCTCCCCGACGAGTAATTCCTAGTTTGGCAGCGAGCGTATTGGCATTATAATCACTGGCAAAATCTTTGTACAGGAGCAAAAGTGCTTTTCCTTCAGTGGTGGTAATGAGTTTCATTGTGAATAATTATTTCACATATGTGAAATTATATTTCCTATATAAATGTTTTGGTGATTTTGGTCAACAGGATGACAGACAAATCTCTGGTGGCAATGAAATATATTCTCCAACATATATTTTGGATATATATATATATATTTAAATGGTTGTTTCTTCTTTCTAACATCATATCAAAAATGAGGTGTCCTTATGAATAAACTGAAACAGTTCATTCTACCATTAGTTTTATTGAGTATCCTAATCTTACTTGTCAGTTGTGCGCCGAAAACAGAATATACTGGCGACGTCACTCCGGAAGAAGCGGCTGCCGTATCCACAGAAGAAGGAAAAACGTTGGCTGGTCAGGCCGTGAAGGTTAATTTTGAAAATTGCGCCGATCCGGATGCGACGAGTCAATTTGATCAGAACCAGTTACTAACCAAATCCGTTACTACTTTTGGTTCCGGTTCACGAGAGGATAAATGTTATACGTGGAATAAGGGAACACCATCAGAAAAAACGAGGTTGATCGAAGGAACGTGCAAGCAAGAAGGCGGAAAGTCAAAATTCATATATTGGTATGCGGATTGTGATGTGACGTTTGGGAAAGGGACGAAATGTGTTGATGGTGCTTGTGTGCCGAGTTGCGATCCTATTCAGTTGAGTCCTTACTGTACTTTTGATACATTGAATAATGTTGACACACTAGTTGACGTATCAAAGAATCCCTGTACTGGCTTAGTAAATGTTGTACAAACATCTTGTCCTGGTGGATGTACTAATGGGGATTGTATACAGGGTGGTTCGTCGGGTGGCGGAGGCGGATATGGTTTCATTTCCGGTGATTCGTGTGAGGCCGATATCCTGGTAATAAATAAAGATAAAAAATATGATTGCTCAAAAGAAGCGGGGTGGATATTCAAAGCAAAAACCTGTGCGCCCCCCATTGAAGAATATTCTTCGTTGGTCAAGTATGTCTGTGCAGAAGCATGTACCCCTGGGCAGACCGCCATTTCCTGTGACGAGGATGGTGATTTCCACGAACAGACCTGCAATCAGAATGGATTTGGTTGGAGCCTTGCGAAGAAGAAGGGATGTCCTGAAGGCCAAACCTGTAAAGTAGATCCTGTAAAAAAATCTGGTATTTGTAAATAATGCCGAAAAGCTCTTTCCACTTTTTAGGCTTCAGAAGTTACCGTTTTTTTTTCTTTACTCTTCTTTCCTTCTTAACCCTTTCACTTTCCCAAACGCAAACACCTCTCCTTTGCTCACGATAAACACCTCAAAATCGTCGAGCTTCTGCAAATACGGACTGAGCAGCTGCTCTTTCAAAACATCCGTCCCTTCCGTCAATGGATTGAAACTCGGCATGGCGATCAATTCTTTGCGCTTCCATTTCCCTTTCAGAAAACATTTGTATTTCTCCCGTTTACTCTTCTCCCTCAGGGTAATCGCCGGATGCTCGTGCCCGATAATGATCCGTTTCGCTTTCGTATTATGAAGTTCATCACCATGGAAAATAGCGGTGTCACCAATCGCTAAATCTTTTACCACGTTGATGTTTCGTCTCTTTGCCAGCGGACCGATAATCATATCGTGATTCCCTTTCACAATAATCAATTCATGGCCATGCTCCAATAAAAAATCAATCAGTTGCAGCACTTCTTTCCATTCCTGCCGTAATACTCTGCCAAATTCATGTTTTAAATCTCCATTAATGACGATTCTTGCCGGTGTTACCCTCTTGAAAATCTCCCTTAATTTTTGGAGTATTTCTTCTAACTGAAACTTCGGCACCATCATGCCCTGCTGCTGCAAGGCTTCTTCATAGCCGACATGAAGATCACTGATAATCAGCGTTTTCTCTTTCTTCAGCCATAAAGCGGTTTCAACAATCTCCATTCCTGTGGTTATTTCCATATTCTCTCCTGAAGCAGTACCTATTAAGTCGTGTTCCGCAGCGCCACCCGACTCGCCCCGCTCTGAAAGTTTTTGTAGCCGACAATTCGACTTTCCATTTGAAGAGCGGGTAACTCAACTTCGTGCAAGCAATCGCTCAGCTCGTCAGGTACAATTGGCTGCGCCGAACACGACTTAACTTATAGTAAGTGACCTAAATTTTTATACAAATGTCACTTACTATAGAAGGGTTTGAATAACCTATCTTAATAGTTCAAACCCTTCTAAGTAGGATACCAACAGACAGAAATGATTGATGAGATAGTTCTGTCTGTTGTATCCAATTTTGTATATCTTGGGCTAGGCACAAGACTTGAAATCCGTAGATTTCATTGATTATTTATGTCCTTCGCTATAACACATATCAGAAGCAGAAATCTTTATAAAGATTTGTGACACTCTCCCTTCAAGAGGTCTGTGTTATGTTGCATCCTTTCTGGTGGCGTTTTTTCCCGGACTCGAGATTGCGGCAGATTTACTTCTCCACCGCTCTCCGCTCTTTTGCTGTCTCCCTGATAGGATTGTTCATCCCTTTATATCTGCATCATGAACTCGGATATTCGCTGAGCCAAACGTTGTATTTCTATCTCTTTTATTCCCTCATCTTCGCCATCGCCACGCCACTGGCCGCCGCGTTTGCCGCACGCTTTGGTATCAAGCATACGATTCTCGGGAGTACTCCTTTCTATATCTTATTCGTCGGTCTGCTTTTCCTCTTAGCCACGGTCAGAATACCGCTGATGCTTATCGCTTTCGTGGCTGGCGTTTCAATGGCATCTTATTGGATAGGCATGCATCTGCTGTTCTATCAATGCAGCAACTGCACCCAGCGCGGAGAGGAGGTGGGGAAACGGGACGCCGTCCAGGTATTGGCGGCTCTTGCGGCGCCGTTTATCGGTGGAACATTGATTGTGCTCATCGGCTTCCCCATTGTTTTTCTGCTGGTGACCCTGCTCCTGCTGGGATCTGGATTGATTTTACTCTTGACGAAAGAGAATCACATCCGCTATCGCTTTTCGCTTCGCACTCTCTGGAGCCAGCATGAATGGCGTAATTCTTTGTTTTTCATTTCTCGGGGAACCAGAATAATGGCCGATGGCGTAATCTGGCCGCTGTTCCTTTTCTCTATTGTCGGCAGCTATTTTACCCTCGGCGTGGTCGGTTCGCTCCTCTCTGGGCTCAGTGCCATACTTCTGCTTGTGGTTGGAAAATATAGTGACAGACACGATAAAACGGCTCTCGTGCGGCGAGTCACCTGGCTGGAAAGTTTGTCGTGGATTGGCCGGGCGCTGGTAGCTTCTGTCACAGAGATATTTGCCATATCGGCGATGGCGGCCGTGGCGCATGGCCTTCAGGAATCTCCCCTTGCGGCTCTGGAGTACGATAAAGCGCGGCGACAGGACGCCGTGGCGTATTTTGTCCAGAAAGAGATTTTCATCTGTCTAGGACGCATGCTGATGCTTATCTTTGTGCTCATGGCCAACAGCCTTTCAGGCGGGCTGTTATTTCAGGCAGCGATGAGTCTGGGAGCGTTGCTGTTCTAGGATATACAATGGATACGGAAACGGAATTCTTGACTGGCATGATGGAACTGCATTTTGGCGGGAAGGTTAAGGGCCAGTTACAAAAAATCGCAAAAAAAGTGGCTTGGGCGAAAGGCTGGCCGATAAGAAAAGAAGCTTTCTGGAATGCTGAAGCCTTCATGTGGCGGCACAAGATTGATAAGAAAGTCCGTCAGGCGATAGAGAAAGAATTTTCTTTTTTACGTGCTGGATACAATCTGGATCTGGGCTGCGGAGCATACAGTTACGTTCCATCTGTGGGATTTGATGTTTCGGAAAAAATGCTGTTATTTAATGAGCAGTGTTATGAGAAAGTACAGGGAGATATAGAGAAGAAATTGCCTTTTCGGGATGGTGAGTTTGATTCAGTGACCGCAGTTTTTATCTTGAATTATGTGCAGAATGTGCGGGAACTGTTAGGTGAAATAAAACGGATTTTGAAGCCGCAGGGAGTTTTGATGGCAGTGTTGTCCAGTTGCGGGATCAACGGCTGGCAGAAACAGAAGGAAGTGCATGAGTTCTCCAAAAGAGAATGGAAAAAAGTACTTTTGGATGCTGGTTTCGTCGTCAGGAGTCATGAGAAAGAAAAACTCTGGTTTTTTAGGTGTGAAAAAGAGCAGTAAAGCTTATTAACAATAACAGTATTTTTACTTTAAAGCAGGTGATGGCATGGCCAGTTCGGAACTTTTAGTCAAATATGGATTCATTAAAGATTCGCAGAGAGAGAATTATGCTTATAATGCTGAAACGAAAGAGTATGGGCCAGCAGAAGGCTATACTTTGAGTAAGGATGATGCTCATGAAGAAGTTATTGAAGTTGCGTTTGATCTTCATGATAAAACCGGCTTTCCCAAACCGTTGAAACGCTATAACCTCTCCTGGGAAGTGTTTGATCTCAGTCTAGAGGAACCCTATTTTTGGGTTTTAGATGTCTTAAAGCAGTTTTATCCACGGATAGATAAAGTGGAAGATTCCTTTGCTGCTGCAGAAAACAGCGCTTTTTTTGGCGTAACACAACAAAGGTTGGGCGCACAGCAGGACAAAGTCGGGCAATATCTGGCTCAGACGGGAAAAATGATCAAGGAGTTATTTCAGATGGTGCGGGAGATCCGTATCATAGAAGAACGTCTGGGGTATTATGAAGAAGTAGAAAATGAAGTGCAGAAACCATTGAATGAACGGAAGAAAGGCGCGGAAATTACGCTGAAAGGATTTTTTGTGGATCTGGTGCAGGGTGGCGGCAAGAGTCCAGCATCCGTCTATGGCATGTCGCGGGAATTAGAGTTTATCACGCTGCCTGATTTGTTTTTCGACGCACCGCCGTTCAAGAATACGGATGAACTGGAGGGATATACTGAAAAACTAAAAGAGAATTTCAACCAGAATGTGCTGCGGGTGCTCGCCAGGCATCTGCGGCAGTATTGGGAATGGAGAGTGCGCACGCACAAGGAGCATAAAGACCGGAAGACATTCATGCTTCAGTATCTGGTGCAGCATTATGAGATTATCCGGATGTATATCGAATGGCTCAAGCCGTATCTGAAACATACCCAACGGCTGACGTTAAAAGAAGGACATATGGCCTCTCCCGATATGGTATCGGCGTTTGAAGGCAGCCGCTTAGATGTGGAACTGATGGCCATCCGGCGGGATGAGAAAAGAAAGGGGACTAATGGCATTATCTTGGCCACGTTCAATTACCGCACTCGTCCGGAACTGAAAGTGGTGCAGGAAGGATACCAGCGCGGGCCGGTGCACATCGGTAAATTTGAGATGTTCCTGCGGGCGTATATATGGACAGATCAGGAGGTAGAATCATATAAGAAGATGAAAGAACAGGAAGGGTTTGATCTGATGGGTGATGTTTCTGAGTCGGTCAAGCAGGCGATGGAATCGCTGGGCGATGAGTTAAAGAGATACGTGAATCTTGCGAAAGGCATTGAAGAAAAGAAGAAACAGGAAGCGGCGCCCGGGAAGAAGACCTTAACAGAACGCTGGTTCGGTGACTTTTTGCCGGAGAAGAGACAGAAAGAGGAGAAAAAAGAAGAAAAGCCGCTTCATTTGACGGATCAACAGCGGGAAGCTGCCGCTTTCGGTGTGCGGCTGGGTGCCTGGAATACTTTTCAAAACTTCAAGAAGGCACATAAGCTGATAGCGTGGTAGAAAGACAACTGCGCGGTAGAATTGGTATGTGAAAGAGATATATGGAAGGGTTATTCTTTCGTTTTCCAAGTTCTCTATAGTGCCTTAGCCTAAAATAGGAAGGAACATTTTTATAATCCTTTCTCCTTCGGTTCTCTCAATGCCCAACGAAGACCTAAAGAAACTTCCGCCGGAAGAGCGCATCAAGCGGCTGAAGAAACTGGAAGAGGAACGTAAGAAAGAGATCGATGACGCCCGCAAGCAGATTCAGGAAAGCGAGCAGGAGCTCACGGAACGGCAGAAAGTGAAGGACAAAGTGCCGATTCCGCAGGTGGCGAGGGAGAATCTGGAAGGCCTGACGCGGGAAGAACGGGAGATTCTGAAAGTACATAAAGGCTTGAAGGAAAAAAGAGGAGAAGACAGAGAGGGAAGAGAAGGAGAAGGTGGAAAAGAAACGGGAAAAACCTTCCAGCGAGGAGAAGAAACCACCAGTCTGGAAGAAGCAGTAGCGAAAGGCAGGATGGAATTGCCGCCCCAGCTGCTGCAGTCGCAGTATGCCATCCAATTAAGCAAATCGCCCATCCAGGCTTTGTATCAGGAAATGCGAGAGATCAGGGAAACCGCGGTCGATAAGGGGTATTTAAATGCGGAAGAGCAGCGGAAAGTGACGTACCTGAGTTCTGCGGTAGAACGAAAACTGGAAGATGTGGAAGCTGGGCGATATTCGCTGACAGAGGAGGTAGCGAGGACAGCTCTCTTGACAGCTCAGATTGGTTCTGACCTGCGAAGTATGTATAAGGGAAGAGAAGGCAAAGACCGAAAAAATGAATGGTACACCGGCACGACTGGCTAGTCGCCAAAGTATCGTGCGCCATCCTTTCTGCGGGCCTGTTTCTCTGCAACTAAGGCATAATCATGAGCATTATCATAATCCGTGCCTTTTTTCATCAGCTTTCTCTCGTGCAGTTCGTGGATGAGCGTGTAACGGTATTCTTTTTTTCCCATCACTGCGTCAATCCAAATCTGGTTCTTGGGGATGTAAGGATAGACATAGCCATGGCCGCCGAGAATGAACTCGGGGTCAAGATATTTACGGATGATTTCGCCGCGGACATACACCACTTTGATGCCGTTCGATACATTGGTTCTTATTTTGAATAGCGGAATTCTTCGGACTTTCTGGATCATGCGGTTGCAGATGTAGGTTCGCTGTCTGAAGTAGGATAGTCCTCCGGGCATCTTCTGGTAGAGGCGATGGATTTTCATCATGAATTCCAGCTCTTTTCTGTAATTTTTATCAAACCAGAGCTCTCCCTTGGGGACGAAAGGGCTGTATTCGTGGCAGGCGGTGACCGCAAAATCAGGCGTGATGGTATTGCGGATTTTATGTCCGTCGACAAAGCGAATTCTCATAAGTGAAGAATATTGTGGAAGTATAAAATATTTTCTACAGAGCCTGCAAAAAGGGCACTATCCGTTTGGTGAGTGATGGCTTGGCCAGTAAGTGTCTGACCAAGAGAACGATCTGCTCAAGTTAAGGTCCGAAAACAATCTAAAGCCTATGAATTATGCATCCAGAGAAAAGTCTAGTCTTCGGTTGGTCAGACGGCCAGCCATCACCCGCTCACGAGATGAGGCAACGACCTCATCTGTGCACCAGTGAAGTATAGTTTCTTCACTTTGTGTTTTGGATAGTGCCGCAAAAAGGGTGCCGTTGAAAAGTTCTGCCGCCGCTCGCCAAGTCGCTTTCTTGCGAACATCTTTCGCTGCTCTGTGCTATTGCCCGATAGGAAGAAAGCAACCAATAATCATCTGTAACTTACTGCTGTTCTTGGCTCGCACTATCTGGCGGCAGAACTTTTCAATATGGCCGCAAAAAGAAAAAATATTTAAGGGAGAACATTTTCCTTTTGCCATGAAAAGGGGAGGTAAGAAAGGTTCGGTGAGCATGCTGCCCGTGGCGCTGCTGCAAGAAACCGCCCCTGAATCGCCGGAGTCCATTTCTACGACGGGAGATCTGGCAGAAACCCAATTTGTCCTGGTTGCTGCACCGCCAGAGCAGTTTCAGACTGCCTATGGCACACTCCAGCCTACCGAAATACAGGTGAATACTGCGGTGGCGAAACAAGGGATTGAAATCAATATGGCGCAGGGCGAATTACAGAAATCCTTTGCGGTGAGTTTCCCTTCGGAGATCTGGAATGCGCTGCCGAAACGCGTGAAACCATTCTTTCGCGACCATCTGGCGTATTTATCGACCATCGAACTGGCGATGACCGCCAACCTGAGGAAAATTTCTTACAATACTCCGCTTCCCTTGTTCAAGCCCTATTTCACCGAATTGATGCTGCGCTGTGCGCTCTCCAGCGGTGATGCTGATGACCGCACAACTGAGTATGTGCAGCGTCTCTGTAATGTAAGATGCTCGTTTTCGCCGGGAGCATCCGGCGGCCAGCTGATTTGGAGTGCAGAAGAGCGAAGCGTGAACACGATTACCTTTGGAAAGGAGAGTTTGGTGAGCTTGGGGCTGGCGTGGGAATTGGGACTCGATCCGGTGCTGATGACTTCAGTTGAATCTGACTGGAACTTTTATGATGGAAAAAAATTCCTGCGTACTTATGAGAATAAGCACAAATTGAGATTAGTGGATAAGTTTGAAAAGGAGTTTAGCAAGAAGGTTTATACTGTCCAGAATGGATTTGAGAACCTGCGCTTCTTCAAGCATTGGAATCTGGAAAATACTGATCTCGGATGGAGCAGCCAGTTAACCGAATATATGTTCTTCATGCTGCCTTTTGCCTATTATCACCGCTGCAAGTATATGCTTTATGGCCATGAGCAGAGCTGTGACAGCTCCTATTATAATAAAGAAGGATTTAAGTGCAATCCAGTGTACGACCAATCCTCAGAATGGATCCAACACCAAAATGCGATGCTGCAAAATTTGACTGCCGGCTCGATGCAAGCCGTGTCATTAGTCCAGCCAATCCATGAAATCGCGATTTGCAGGATTTTATATCAGCGTTATCCTTATCTGGCAAAGTACCAGATGAGTTGTCATGCCGATAATGAGGGATCAGTGGAGACGCGCTGGTGCCAGCAGTGTTCAAAGTGCGCCCGGATTTTTGTATTCATGAAAGCGCTGGGCTTTGATCCCGCCAGTGTGGGATTTACCAAAGACATGTTCCGGAAGGAGAACAAAAAACATTTTCCCTTGTTTGATGTGAGCAAGGAGATGCGTGGATTCGATTCCTGTGGATTGAGCCGGAACGAGCAGATGTTTGCCTTCTTTCTGGTTGCGGAGAGAGGCGTGCAGGGTGAATTAGTGGATTTGTTCAAAAAGAAGTATTACGATGAAGCCAGGAAAAGGGAAGCAGAGTTTCGGGCGGAGTTTTTTAGCGTGCATGAGCCGAAGAATATTCCGGAGCATCTTTGGGAGAAGCTAAAGCCGATTCTGGAGAAAGAATTAGAAGAGTGATTTGCGCTTACGGATGTCTCAGAGAGCCCCTATTTGTGGTGTGGTCATGATCCCTTTTTCAGTGATGTATGCCGTTACCAGATCCGCAGGAGTGACATCAAATGCCGGATTGTACACGCCGGTTCCTGATGTGTAAATGGGTGTTCCACGAATCTCTAAAACTTCTTTTGAAGGCCTTTCTTCTATGGGGATCTGGCTGCCATCGGATAGACTGAAATCGAATGTTGTCAAGGGAGCGGCGACGTAAAAAGGCAGGCCATGATGTTTTGCCAGCACGGCGACATCATAAGTACCGATCTTGTTGGCGAAGTCCCCATTCCCACAGATCCTATCTGCGCCGACAATGGCGAGATCTATTCTTTTTTTCTGCATTAACAGGGCTCTGGCATTGTCAACTATAACCTCATGAGGCACGCCATATTTCGATAACTCCCAGGAAGTCAGGGCACCTTGATTCCGGGGACGTGTTTCATCAACGTAGACAAAAATGTTTTTCCCCTGTTCATGGGCGATTCTTATTGCCGCAAAGGCAGTCCCATACTCTACTGTTGCCAGACTGCCGGTATGGCAATGGGTGAGTATTCTGGCGCCATCGGGTATCAATGTTGCTCCAAATTCCCCTATTCGTCTGCAGGCTGAAACAATCCCCTCAACTGCTTTTTCAGCTTCTTGTTCTAAATCAGAAATGGATCCATTCTTCTCTGTTATAGCAGTGAGTGTCTGAAGTATATTAAATAGGTCTACCGCAGTAGGCCGGGTGGATCGTATTTCTGTTGCTGCCGTTTTTAATTGTTGTCGGTTGTTAGTGCATCCTATCGCTGCCTGGACATAGGCATATGCTCCGGCTGCTCCGATGGCCGGTGCTCCCCGCACAACCATGTCTTTGATTGCCTGACAGGTTGTTTGATAGTCCTCACTGCAGAAGATAGCTTCTTCATGCGGCAATTTTGTCTGATCTACGAGAAAAACTCGTTTTCCCTCTCTTCTGACAGAGCGATGATTGTCCATGTGATTACGGTTTAAAAGGGGTGATGTTTATAAGATTTATGCGTAATTGGCACTATCCGTTTTGTGAGTGATGGCTAGGCCAATAAGTGTCTGACCAAGAGAACTATCTGCTCAAGTTAAGGTCCGAAAACTATGAATAATTACGTGAGTTGTGCAGCTTGGAAAAAATCTGGTTTTCGGTTGGTCAGGGAAAAAATCTGGTTTTCGGTTGGTCAGACGGCCAGCCATCACTCACTTTTGGGGTTGTGCCGCGTAATTGGTGCCGTTGAAAAGTTCTGCCGCCGCTCGCCAAGTCGCTTTCTTGCGAACATCTTTCGTTGCTCTGTGCTATTGCCCCATTTAATATGCTTGTTTGAGGAAGAAGGGGTATTGGTTTTTTTTGTATTTTTTGAGCTCTCGCTCAAGTTCTTCAATCTTTTTATCTCTTTCAATAATGAGATCCATTAATTCCTCTTTACTCCTTTCTAAGAGATGAATCTGAAAAGCCATGAAAGAAGGATAATGTCTCTATTTAGAAGTGTGCTATAGCGAAGGACATAAATAATCAATGAAATCTACGGATTTCAAGTCTTGTGCCTAGCCCAAGATATACAAAATTGTTATGTCCTTCGAATATAGAGGACTTTGAATAACCATCCCATTCATCGATATTCAAAGTCTACCA
>JACPND010000017.1 GCA_016185625.1 Candidatus Woesearchaeota archaeon
AGTTTATCGATATCCACATGAGAAGAAGATACGCTCTATTTAAAGGTTTTTTTGACTATTCAAAAAATGTGAATCGCTCTCGGAGATACTGGGGAAGGATAGTAATTGTGAATTATTTTCAGACATTTGCTCACAATTATAGAAGTCCTGGAAATTCTTATTATATGGTTTGTATAAAGCAAGAAGTTGAGTTACCAGCCAATCCCAAAGCACTTTTTCTTCAGAGAGATTTCGTAATTTTAAGCTTTACGAAGTGAGAGGGGTGTCGTAAGTCAAAACCAAATGAAACTCCCAACCGCAGCAGAGCTGTGAGGAAGACCCAAATGGTATTCTAAAACCTATCTTCCCCAGTACCGAGATTTTTATAAATTTCCGCTTATTTTACGCTCATTATGGTCATCGTCCGCGCCCGTGTCACCTGCGACCACTGCAAGAAATTTGTGGATAGGTCTGAAACCCGCTACCTCTTCCTTCATACCGGGGAAAAGATTTATGAGTGTTTTCACTGCTATAAGAAGAATCCCACCGGCAACTGGAGCAGCGAGGAACTCAATGTCGTCAAACGGGAACTCTACTGCGAGCGCTGCAAATACCGCTTTAAAGCCAAAGTCGCCATCTGCCCCTATTGCAGCAAAGGCGACAAGATTGAAATGGGCAACATCAGCGTAAAAGACCTGGTTGGCGAAGTTATTGCGTAGAGAAATCAATCAAAACCTTCTATCGTATATGTTCCACTGCAGATAACTTTATATTCTACTCCTTCATTTCAGAATCAAAAAAAGGTGAGCTCATGGATGAAGAATTTGACCAAGTGGTGATTGAATGCCAAAGCTGTCATCTTAAGTTCTATGCTACAGAATTAAAGGTTGATTCGCAGACCAATGTCTTAAAGTGCATCAATTGTCACAGCTTTCCCGGAGCAAAAATCAATATCCTCCGTGAACGTCCCTTGCCCAAGAAGCAGACTCCGGTCTATGAAGAACCACAGCCGGTTTCTCAGGTCTTGCCGCCGAAGCGAGATCCTTTTCCTGATTTGCCCCTGGGATTTACCGCGTATCAATGCGTCCATTGCCGTTATCTCTTCAAGCGCAAGAGCAATTTCAACGGGACCTGCCCGTATTGTTCCAAGGGCAACCTCAAAGTATTGAAGAGGGGTTAATAAAATTCTTTTCTGGCTTCATCTTTGATTTGCTGAGCGGAGGCATTCCATCTACATTTTAATATCCCAAAACTTTTCTGTAAAGTCTCAGAACTTTCTTTCTGGGCTATATCCACCTTTGTACAATAATACTTCCCTAGATATCGGCGCACCGCCACGCTGATGGCCTCTCCTTTTTCAATAGAATTCGTAATTTCAAACAGATTTTTATTTCTTTTCAGGATATACAACGCTTGCTCTCCTTTGCCGGTCATCACCACCAGCTTCACATTTCCCTTCTGGGTCAATTTCTTCTGGAGAACTTTTCCGTTCAGCTTCTTCATCTTCCGCCATTTCTCACGGTCCGCTAATTTGGTAAGGACGGACATCAATTGCCGGTGGTCTTTGCTGGTCATGGTAACAGGGTAAAAAACGCCACCGCCCGGACATTCTCACTGGCGTTCAAAGCATTGTCACTTCGGGCGCCAATATTTGAACCGGGAATCCCAGAGGGACAGGTTCTCTCATGGAGGTAACGACAATTTTGGTGGGGGACTAAGCGTAGCGCATGTCGCCCACGTTACCAGATGCCGTTACATCTGTTCAAGACCTGCGCAATACCGGATTATGCGACGGTGGCGAGTGTGATGAGCCTAAGTCGCGCCTGAAGGACCGTAGTCCTTCAAGGATGCGACGGTGGCTTATTCAGCAGGAGTCATATCGTTTTTATAAAAGTTTAGTTTATTTTTCCTAAATTACAAATGACTTTTGAGCAAGAGGCATTATTGAAAAGTTAATATAGTGGGTTTCCCCGCCTTGTTTTGTAATCAGCAAAACAAGGGATAGGGGAGAAACACCCACAATGGCAGTAGATTGGAAAAGAGGTATAAATTTGTTGCGGAAGGAATTTCGTAAATTGGGCTTGCCCCCATTTTGGCATAAGTATAGCCCTAAAACGTATGAAAGAACTTTACAAAGCTAAAGGCTATTCTGACGACTGGATTGAGAAAAGAGTTAGAGGAATTGCTATCCGAGACGAACTGACAGATGAATGGGATAACAGAGGAGTAAAAACCGAGAAAGAAGACGCACAGAGGTATCCGCAAGTTGAAGTGCTGCCAAAAGAGGCGGAAGAGTGGCAAGTAACGCTAGAAAAGAAACTGAAAAAGAGTTAGGCCGTCCGATTGTAACGAGTGAGAACTTTCTATCAGAACAAGAAGGACGTGGTCCTTCTGTTCAGAAGGAGAAACTACCCCTTCTTGAACAGGAAAGGAAGAAAAGAAAACAGATTGAAAATAAAAACAACCAGGCAAAGTTAATATAGCAAAGTGTATTTTTAAGCCCCATGAACCCCATCGCATACGAAATCCTGCAGAAGATCAAGCCTTCAAAAGAGGAACAGAACAAAGTAGAAAAAACCACCGAATTGTTCTTAACCAAACTTAATGCCAAACTAAAAGACGCCAAAGCCATCCTCGGCGGGAGCGGGGCGAAAGGAACGTGGCTGGCAGGAGCCCATGATGTGGATATCTTTGTACGGTTTGAAAAGGAAGATGCCGGAAGAGGAGATACTATCTCAGAACTTCTGCAGGCCTTCCTGAAAAAAGCGTTTCCCACAACCCCCTTGAATCGCCTGCATGGCAGTCGGGATTATTTTCAACTAAAATTTGAAGGGCTGAATTTTGAAATTGTGCCAATCATGAAAATTTCGAAAGCGACGCAGGCCAAGAACATTACGGACATTTCACCGCTGCATTCGCTCTGGGTGAATAAAAATACGAAGAAATCAAAGGAGGACATTTTACTGGCGAAACAATTCTGCAAGGCAAACGGGATGTACGGCGCAGAATCATATATTACGGGATTCAGCGGCTATGTGTTGGAGATTTTAATTGCGCATTACGGCTCATTTGAGAAATTATTGAAAGCAAGCCTGAACTGGAAAGTCAAGGAAGTTATTGATGTGGAAAAGCACTATCCGAAAAAAGACGTGCTGTTCCAGTTGAATCAGTCAAAATTACAGTCGCCGCTGATAGTCATTGATCCTGTTGACAAGAACCGAAATGCCGCCGCAGCCTTGTCACTGGAGAAATTTTTACGGTTTAAGCAGAAAGCGAAAGAGTATTTAGCAGGACCAAACGTGAATTTTTTCGTCAAAGAGAAAATATCTGAACAAAAATTAAATGAAGAAGCCCAGAAAAAAAAGCTGAATCTCGTGCTCCTGAGAATTACGCCCCTTGAAGGAAAAGAAGATGTGGTCGGCGTGAAACTCGTCAAAGCGCTGGAGCTGGTCAAAGAGAGATTAAAACCATTCGAGATCAAAAAATCAGGCTGGGAATGGGATGGCCGGGCGCTGTTTTATGTCCTGCTGGGAAAACGAGAACTTCCCCACGAAGAGATTAAGATCGGACCGCCCTTATCCATGAAAGAGTTTGTGCAGGAATTCAGGCGGAAGTATAAAAATACGTTTGAGAAGAATCATAGGATTATGGCCAAAGTGAAACGTGCCACTTACCAGCTGGAACCATTGGTCAAAGAAATGCTCAAAGAGAAATATATCCGGGTGAGAGTTACGGACGTGAAGGCTTCTTTTTTTTGAATGATTTCAGCTTGGATGATTTTAATTTTGATGATTTTAAGTGGAGCGATTTAGATTTGGAAAAAATCCGGGTCATTCGGGCGCCGATGCGGACAAACCGGCTGAGCTTGGCCAAGCGCTCTCCTTTGACTGCTTCCCCTGCCAACTTGCGCGCTTCCAGACCTTCGTGGGCAATGGCCTGGCCGACAACGATCTGCTCTGCGCCGGCAACCGCACGGAAGAGACGCTCCGCAAGACTGAAAACAAGATTGAATGGAAATACGGCCAGGATATCTAACCAGCTCTTTTTGAGAAACTGCTTGGCGTTCTGGGCATGAATAGCCAGGAGAATAAAATCAATGACAAAAACAGCAATCACCAGGCCGTCCGCCAGATGAATCCAGAAAAGGATTCGAAGATCTTCAACGTGCACGAACAGTTCAAGAACGATGATAACCAGAAGCACCAGCAGGGCTGGCGGAATAAGTCTGCTGTTGTAAGATTCGACTTTTTCCCAGAACTTATTCCTAGAGGAAGGTTATTTCTGGGAGTTTAAAGGTTTACGGTAATGCGTCCGGGATTTGGCAATGAAACGCAGCGCCCGAACGCCGATACGGCCAACACGCAGAAGTTTTCCCTCTTTCGCCAGGCGCTCCGCTTCGACTGTCTCGTGGACGAGGCTTTGGCTGATGGCGACACTTTGGTTATGGCTAGGCTGCGGTAAAACTGGCTGGTCACCCGAAAAATAAGGTTAAGGGGAATGACGGCCAGCAGATCGAGCCAATAATGCTCAAAGAAAAATTTTGCGTTCCGGGCGTGAATAGCCAGAAAGATAAGGTCCACGGCAAACACGGCTACTATCAGGCCATCAAGGACCGTCAGCAGAGAATGCAGCCAGGGACGTTGAGGTGCAAACAACTCCAGTACGATAACCACCAGCACGGCCAGCGCATACGGAATCAGACTGGCGTTATGATGCTCGACCTTACGCCAGAACGGTTTCATGGGGGGAAACGATTATTTTTGTGTTTTTAAATGTAACCCCGAAGTGTGCCAGATGAGTATTGTTTATACTGAAAATCCATGATTCTCAAACAGAAATCATGGATTTTGGTATATACTTAATTGCGTAGAATGTTCAACTTCTATGGCAACTTACTATATGATGGGGGATTCTTCCACGCTAAAATCGAAGAGCCACAAGATTGATTATTACCAGCTAGATTTTATTTAGCGTCATTAAAAAAGAATATTGAACAACATCAAAAGGTGACACTTCGAAATATACTTTTTAACTCTTCAATCCAGCCATTCTTTCTTCTTGATCTTCTCCGGCAGATACTTATCAGAAATAAAGGTGATTCCCCGGGCGCTCAAGGCTTGGATTTCTACCTTTGCGCCGAATTCTTTCATCATCTTGAACTGCCGCTGCCAGTCCTTGTTCTTAGCAAACCATTCATATTGCTGCATCTGTTTCATCCGGGACAAGTCCTGCTCAGTCAGCTTGATGAAATGTTTCTTTAGATCGTAATTGACGATATCGTCACAGGTCACCCCTAAGAACTTGACGGTGGGAATCGCCATCTCCTCAGCCATGTGCGCTAAGGTGATTGAACCATACTTGATGACTGAATAGATATACCATCCCCAGACATCTCCGTCTGCCAAGACAAAAATCGGCAGCTTATGCTCCTTGCTCAGCCGCTGCAGCAACCGCCGAATCCCCCGCGTCGTCTGGCCCTGCGAACTCATGATGATGCAATTATGCTTCTCCCAGAAGCGATCCTCGTGCAGCCTTTCCCAGACGGCAGCTTTTTCCATGTAGATGACATATTCTGCATTCACTTTCTTGAAGGTGATATCTTCGACATTGCTGGGAATGCTCCATCCGCCGGAACCAAGCTTACTCCAGTCAATCGTGTCACCGGAATCTTCAATAATCACCTTTCCTGCGACACTGCCCATCTTGTTGGCATTGACATGCAGCTGCTCCCTGGGAAAATTCGTGATCAATTCAAGATCTTCAATAGCTTTATCAGATTCTTTCTGATCATCAACGAGATTTACTTTTGTTCCCGGGATCGTGCGCTTGGCCATGTAAAAGACATCCCGTAAGCTGGCGTGCTTGGCCACATCCAATAACGATTTGCAGATGGCAGCGACTTCTATCGTCTGCAGGAATTTTTTGGAATGGGCCACATTAAAGAAAAAGCGCTGGGCTGTTTTCTCTCCTAAGATTAGTGTTTTTGATTTGGTATCAAACTGCACGTTGCTCAAGCCGCGTACGGAAAGTTCAATCTTGGGGTTGCGCCCTTTATCTATGTCGGTGACGACCTGCTGGCCTAATTTAACCAGTTCTGCTTTTGCGGGTGATTTTGTTGGTGATTCTTCTTTGGCCATGAGTTTCCTCAATTAATTCTTCTTTCTCAATCTTTCTTAATCTTTCTTTATTCTTCTTCAATCTTCCTCACTGGTTTTTTCCGCTAATTGAGTCCCTTCCTCGACGTCGCCTTTTAATTGCACCATCTGCATGATCTCCTGCTGGATTTCCGCTTTCTTGATCATCTCATTGAGCTTGGCAATCAGTTTTTCTTTATTCTCTCCGGTTAATCGCGAAAGCGCATCGGCGATTTCCGGAATATACCGCTCAAATAGGTTGGCGCGTTCCAACTGCGACTGCACACGCACTTTTTTATTGACGTATATCTGCATGCGGCGTCCCGCTTCCTGCAGCGCTAATTTGATCTCTTTGATGATTTCAGGATAATGCGCCAAAGCCTCTTTGCTTTCCGATGTAAACGGCACCCAGACAGACGCGATATGAAGCAACAGGGTAGCTGGTCCGACGGGCAGGGCACCGTTACTTTGCTCCAATCCATACGGCTTCCAGCTGGTAGATAATACGGCTTTGGTAAAGGCACAGGAGCCTTGCTGATACAGCAATGGAACTTTGTTGGCATAGCGAAGCATACTGACTTGTTCTTCTTTAGGCTGGTTGCCGCCATAGGCGATGGCCACTTCCACCTGAAATGGATTTCCACGATAGACAAACACCGGACGGCTGATGGCACAGTAGAATTCTGCATTGATTTCTTTTTTCAGGCTCTTTTCCAGCAATTCTTGCCCGATGGGTGAGAGGCAGTCGGTGGGCGGAGCCATAATCTTGGTTTTCTGGATGCCATTATAGAGCTGCTCGACCATCTCACGGGTCATTTCCGTGGGTTTGGTATTGGTCAACAAAGAAGCATTCTGGCAGATTTCCTTGGCGGTTCCTGGCCCTACACGGGAAAATTCTCCCGTCAGAAACTGCTGCAATGTTTTCGTCTGTGTCATTTCCAGCATTTTCATCAGTCTGCCGAGTTCTACTCCATATGGATGCGGCTGGATCTCTTTGGCTTCCGGCGGCAATTGATTGGTGGCGCGCGAGTAGATAACTTGCTGCGCTTCAGGATTGGTGTAAATGAATGTGGCATAGGGATTGATGATGGCAGTTTGCTTAACGTACTCATCAACCGATTGCCGTCCTTTGATATAACTGCCATCCAGATCCACTTCAATTTTGGTGCCGTGGTCTTTATCCCACTGGGTTTCCTGCTCTTCCACGATTTCCGGCAGATTGGTCTGGGTGTTGATCTTTAATTTCATCTTAATAGCGGGTTTTCCTGTTCCTGTTTTAGAGATGATCGTGGCGGGTTTTCCCGTCGTCAATTGGCCGTATAAGACGGTAGCGGAGATGCCGATGCCTTGCTGACCGCGGCTGTTGTGAGCAGCAATTCCGCCAATGCCAGCAACAAAATTCTCGCAGCCAGGCACAGAGATATCGTAGACCCATTGGTTTTCCAGCGGCAGCTTTTCAATAGATTTTACTCGTACCAAGCATAAATCTGAGTTCACGAATTTCTCAATGACATTAATCTTTTTTTCCAGTTCTTTGAATTTTTGGGTGAGGACTATGGCGTCTGAGCCGCTTTCAATCAATCCCATATTTTCCAAATGATAAAGCTGATGTCCGTGGAGCTCGTTGGTTAACTCTGCTTTTAGGATTGTCTGTTTTGCATTGTGAAAAAAACGCTCATAGCTATTGTACTGTCTCTCCGCATTCGCCAAGCCTATTGATCGAAAGATTTGCTTGCGCTGATGCAACGCGTTCTTGGGATTAAATCCCTGCAGGCATTCTTTGGGTACAAACTGATATTTTTTGACAGATGTAGTGGCGCAGGAAAAGACGTAGGACTGGTTAATGTCATCTCCATAAATTGACGTAACGTATGCCGTGGAAGGAAATTTTCCCAGACCTTGCAGTACTTTTTTTTCTTGTGAAGCAACCACGCCCTGAAAGAGCCACAAATACTGAAGCTCGTTAGCCAGACGCTCACTGACAGTAGTATGCATCAGCTGATATTGTTCGCAGTGGCCATCACCTTGATATAACGCATCCAAGAAGTGCTGGCGGTGTTCTGCATCTGCATTAAACACAAATGAAGGAATTTTCTTGTTTTTAGCTCCTTTCCCGCACCAATGCTCCATCAGATATGAGAGAAGGCCGCCAAAGAGCTTTAGCCTAATACAGTTTTTCTCTGGTCTGTTCTCCACGGTATTATTGACACCATGCATCACCGCAAATTGAATCATTTCCTGTACAAATTCTTTCTCATGACTGCCAAAAGTATATCCGATTTGACGGTGATCACAGTGGCCTTCTGCAACGTAGAAGCCGAGAAAACGCATCAATTGCGGTGTTATTGTCCAGTACACGGGGATTTTGGTGATTCGACCGTGCTGATAGGTTTGAATGTACGCTTGCTCGGGTGGCGTAATACCTAATTTTAGCGCTAGATGTACTGGGAGAAAACCTTTACTCCGATATTGCTTGTAGGAATCGTCAAGAACATCAATATTTTTACCATTAACTATGAAACGATAAAATTTGCGCGATTTGCTGGTTTTTTTATGAATGACGACGGCTCGTCTGAAGAGTCTTTCAATATATTCACGATCAAGACCATAGATATACCACCATTGTTTCTGTGCGACAGGAGCATCAACATACTCCAGCAGGCAAATACTCCTGGTTGAAGAAGGACTGGGCAATCGTTTGGGAACGATAAGATGATCTCCACATTTCACCTTCCTTGTCTCTACTTCGCGCACTTGGGCATTGTTATCCACAGAAAAAATACTGTGGCAGCCCGTCACTTTTATCTTTCGTCCCGTCTCTAATGTTATTTCATATATCTCATTCCGTTGCTGGTGTTTAATCACGTGGCTGACAGGCATGAAATTATAATGATAGGTCTTCAAGTCGAAAGCAGGAACTCTGATGTTTAAGGCACTAATGTCCTGTTCCGCTTCTTCAGCAAGAAATTGATCTACAAATGCGCCGAGGGTGGTGATTTCTACCTTGCCTTTGTTTTCGAGAAGTAAGGGCTGATCGCCGGTGAGAGACTGGGCCAACTTGTGGAACTTCGAACCGTACAATAAGCGTGCAAAAATATTAGGTATCTGCTTTTTCACGATGCCCGGGCCGTTATCTTCCACGATGACGCGGAATCTCGTCTCTGACAACTGGATAATCTCAACATTGATCTCCGGCAGAATTCTGGCCTCTTCGCAGGCGTCCAATGAATTGTCGACAGCCTCCTTTACGCCGGTCAATAATGATTTTCTCGGGTTATCAAAACCAAGGAGATGGCGGTTCTTCTCAAAGAATTCAGCGATGGAGATCTCACGCTGCTTCTTCGCTAATTCTTCGGCAGTCTTTTGCATGCGCTGGAGAAAAGGAAAAGATTTATAAGAGTTGCGGTTGGTACGATGATATTCTCCTATGATTAATGTTGACATCCATGAGCCAGTTGATATTATCGAGCGGCTTAGGAAAAGTATCGACGTGAGCGTAAGCAACTTAACTCCGGGAGACTATGTCCTAGGGAATATTGCCATTGAACGGAAAACGCTTTCTGACTTTTTTCAGTCCTTAGCCCAGAAGCGATTATTTGAACAGCTCTCCCGGCTGAAATCCTGCTATCCTGTCTGCTTTTTGATTCTGGAAGTGTATGACTTTGCTCACATTGCAAATTATCGCGCTTTTTATGGTGCGATCATTCACATTATGTTGGAAATGAATATTCGCATTCTTTTCACACAAAATAAAGAGCAGACAGCAGAAGTTATTTTGCTTCTGGCGGGGAAAGCGTCAGATTCACAGTACAGTCTCCAGCATAAGCGCAAGGAAATTCGCTGGACTGAGAGGAAACATCAGATTTTGGAGGCAATCCCTAACATTGGAAAGAAGAAAGCCGATCTCCTGTTAAAGCACTTTTCCGCACCGAGTGCCGTATTCACGGCTAATGAAAAAGAATTGCGCAAAGTGATTGGGATTGGAAAAAAGACGGCGAGGAATATTAAAGAACTGCTTGGCGAAGCTCAGGAAAAGAAGAGTTGATAGGAAAAGCAATTGAATTTCTTTCTGGTCAATGATAATCTCACCCAAACATCTTCTCGATATCCTCCCTCGTCAATTTCTTAAAAATCCCCTCTTCCACCGTAATAATGTTCTTCACCAGATCCAGCTTGCTTTCCTGCAGTTCCAGGATCTTCTCTTCGACGCTCTCTTTGGTGATAGCTTTATACACGAAAACTTTATTTTTCTGCCCGATCCGGTGCGCCCGGTCAATGGCCTGCATCTCCGCCGCCGGGTTCCACCAGGGATCAACGACAAAGACGTAATCTGCTGCCGTCAAATTTAGCCCTAATCCCCCGGCTTTAAGGCTGATGAGAAAAGCCTGTTTTTCAGCCTTGTTCTGAAACTCTTCGACGACGTGCTGCCGCTTGGTCGTGCTTCCGTCCAGATAACAGTATTTAATGCCATTATTATCAAAATACGCCTTAAACACTTTCAGCATCTTGACAAAGGAAGAAAACACCAGCACTTTATGCCCCTCCTGCACCACTTCTTTTATTCTCTCCATCAGCAGCGAAAATTTGCCGGATTCACCAGCATAACTCTCATCAATCAACCGAGGATGATTGCAGATCTCCCGAAGGATAGTCAAGCCCTGCAGTATTTTCATTCGGGAATTGGCAAAGCCTTTTTCCTGTATAGAAGCCAAAATGTCCTGGCGGAATTTCTGTTTCCAGAATTCATAGACTTCCCGCTGATCCTTGCTCATGTCACAATAGAGGGTCGTTATTTGCTTGTCGGGAAGATCCGCTGCGACGGTCTCTTTCTTCCGCAGCAGGATGAAAGGATTAATCAGGCTCTTCAAGGCTGCCGCTTTCTCTTTATCCTTGTTTTGATCTATTTTTTTGGCAAAAGCCTTCTGAAAATAATCCATATTTCCCAGCAAGCCAGGATTTAGGAAGGCAAACTGTGACCAGAGATCAGTGGAATTGTTTTCAATCGGCGTTCCCGTAAGCACTAAACGATACTTCGACTGCAAGCTGTACACGGCCCGGGCAATATGTGTCAGGGGGTTCTTAATGTTCTGTGATTCGTCTAAAATAATGTAAAAGAACTTCATTTTTTTGAGAAAATTGATGTCCCTTTTCAGTGTGCCATAGGTTGTCAGGACAAGGTCCGTGTTCAGACGAGTAATACGGTGGAGGGTATCGTGCCTTTCCAGCCCGTGATGAACATAGATGCTGAGGCTGGGAGCGAATTTCTGCACTTCCTGCTGCCAGTTAAATACCAACGAGGTCGGAACAACCACTAATGATGGTGTCCAAGGTGTCAATGATGCCAATGGTGTCGTCTTGCCTTTTTCTTTTTTTCCTCTTCCTTTTTTCTCTCTTTCTTTTTCCTTGAGCTCTTTCTCCTTGAGTTCTTTTTCCTTAAGCAGCATACTTAAGACCTGGACGGTTTTTCCCAGACCCATCTCGTCAGCCAGACAGCCGCCAAACGAGAATTCCTGCAGGAAGTAGAGCCAATCATATCCCACTTTCTGATACGGCCGCAATTCGCCTTGTAACGTCTGGGGAAGAGGAGTGTCTCGTATTTCGGTAAATCGGGAGAATTTTTCCCGGAATTGCTGTGTTTTCTGATCGAGCTTGGCTTTGGTGGCAATATCCAGCAGCGATTCTATGATATTGATCTGTGCCGGTGACGCTTTTATTGTTTCCTGCTTTAGATCGCTTTCTAAGAAGCCAATCACTCCTGATAATTTCGTGAGCCATTTTTCTGGAATGACCGCCCGGCGTTCGTCGCTTAATTTAATGAACCGTTCCTGATTCTTCAAGGCGTTAAGGAGCAGGCTAAGGGGAATTTTTTCTCCTTCAACTTCAACGTCCAGATGGAGGTCAAACCAGTCTATGCCGCTGGATATTTCCAGGCGAAGTTCCGGCTCTTTCGCTATTATTTGAGCATTCACTAATTCCTGCTGGCCGAAAATTTCAAACCCCTGGACAATCAATTCCGGGGTTTTGTCTGCCAGCCATTCATACACATCGATAGAAGGAAGAAAAATGTTGTCTTGTCTCATGACTTGGCTTTGGAGGAGTAATTCATAGTATTTCTTTTCATTCTCTCCGTCGCGTCGGATACGGACAATATCATTCTGTTCGTTCCGATACACCAAGTCCTGCTGATGCTGGAGGGAAACTTCCTTATTCCCATATAAAAAGCGCAATTCCATGCAGAAGGAATTTCCATGATCCCGCAGATACAGCCGGGGCGCAGGGGCAATGGCCTCTTCTTTTACCCCGTACTGGTCAGGGAGAGCCACTTCACCAACTGCCGAAAGGGGAACATAATAGTGCTCCACAAAGTCCTTGAACAACGCCGCCGTAATTTCGATGCCAAGATATTGGAACAGGTAGCGTACCAACTGCGGATTTTGCGCGTCTATCTCTGCGAGAAAAAGCTTTCTTGGTGATGACGAGCAGCCCAGCCAGAGGGATTCCTTTCCGAGCAGAACAATGTCCTTTTTCTGAAGGAGCCTCTTTTCGTTTCCCAGCAGCGCCAGCACTTGTAAAGCATAGCGTTGTCCGGCATCCTGTTTTTGAAACTGTATTTCCAGCTGTACTCTCTCGGAAGGGAATTGGACACCGATGAACGCTTCCGGCTCTTCCTGATAGAATGCTCGCAGGCTGCGCAGCAGATCGAGATCTAAGGGTTTGTCAAAATCGGTCTTCCGAATCGGACTGCTTCGATCCAGATACCCTTGAGAGTGCAACGACGCTATCAGAAGATGAAGAGCATTCCTGCAGTGTTCCGAGACGCGTAACTCCGGCTGCTCTAAGAATGATGGTGAGATTCGCGAGGGCTGCCCAAGGCTTCCATTTTTAAGAATCAGCGCTTTCTGCAGCGCGAGAGATAAAAAAGATCCTTTTTTCTCAAACTGGAATAAAAGCTGATATTTTCGCAGAAGTGCTTCTTTTTCCTTGGCTGCGAAGTCCAGCTTAGACGTAAAATCGCGGAATTGTTCTTGACGGTATTGCTCGCGCAGGATAGTCTTGTAATCTCCCGGGATGGCGGCCTCGTCTGCCAGTTGCAGGAGCTTGAGCTGAGTTCCAATGACGTGAGCACAACTGCTGCCTGAACGACAACTGCAATATGAGAAAACACCCGCCTTTCTCCATGGAGAAGAGACCGGTTGGAGGGTAACATCTTGTTCTTCACCATCGTACACTTTTGCCCGGACGACATCAGCCCGTTGCACTTTGATTTCGACAGCTTCTTCTTCGAGAAGTTCCAAGGCGCGAATCATAGTGTCATGATGGGCTTCATGGGTAATTTCATCGAGCGTAATATTCCAGCGAAATTCTTTTTTCTTTGCCGAAGTTCCCGCCGTTTTTCCTTGTTGAGGAATCTCTTGTATGTTGTCTTGCCTGTCGAGCAGGGAATACAATACGGCCACGATATGCTTGCAGCCAGAGCCATCGTACGGGCAGGTACAGGAATAGTCGTCAATCTCGCCGTCCTGGTCAAAGGTTATGGTGATGGCGTAAGTTCCATAATTACCGATAATTTTAGCCTTGACTCTGTTTCCTTCCGTAGAAAGAGACTTTATTCTGCCAGTGCGATGGTAGCGCTTTCCCCGTTCCAGAATGGCCTCTGAATCGGCCAGGTCTTCAATATCTTCTTCGGAAAAACTAAAGGGCATTTCCGGAGCTCGACATTACCGTTTTATTAAGTTTTCGTCTTGAGTTTGATAACGCCTCTTTTTTTCAATTCAAAAAAGCATTTTGCGCAAGCAGTCACATCGGCCAGTGCGTTATGGGTATCTTCAAAACCAATCTGGAATAATTTTTGGTGGAGTTCAGAGAGTGTCGGCCATTTGTAGCCATATGAGTTTGGAATCCGGCAAAAATCCGTCGTTGATTTCATGGTGCATACTTTGGTTATCGAAGAAAGTGAGTGTTCTATTCCAGTTCTGAGAAATTCTGATTCGATGATATTCTGGTCAAAATCTAGTTTATGGGCGACAAGGAAGCTGGAATTCTTCAATGCAGTTGAGAATTCCTGTAATGCTTTTTTCAGAGGAACGCCTTCTTTCAGGGCTTTTTCCGTCGAGATTCGATGGATTTTAGTGGCGTCGCTGGGAATGGTAAAGGCTTCTGGCCTGATAATGTAATTTCCGGTAGAAGACAGCTTGCCGGCAAGATCGTATTGGATCCAGGCAATCTGAACAAGACGCGGCCAATTGTCCAAATCTGTGAGGGGCGCTTTCCAGTTTTTGGGCAGGCCGGTGGTTTCGGTGTCAAAGAAAAGGTACATGTCCTCAATAGGAAAGACGCTTATTTAAATAAGTGAGTGATTATCCCTGAGTGAAGAAAGTCTATAAGAATCGTGGTTGGCTAGGCGTATTTTTTATTCTTTTATAAATCAGACTTCGATGATCGACCACTTGGACTTTTAAAATTTTATTAGTGAAATCAATATCTATGAGAGCTCGATAATCACTGATCCTATATTTGTAAAAGTCCTGTCCCTCAAAATGCTCAAGATAATGAAAAGGATTCTCAGTTTTTAATTTTTCCAGCCCTTTGCGGATTCTGGCAGCAATTTGATGATCTTGTCTTTCTAGAAAATGCTGTACGTCTGGAGAAAGTGAAACCTTCCAAATCATAATTCTTCATACTCTGATAGTGGAGTTGATCTTGCTTTGGCTAGGCGTATTTTTGTTTCTTCACGTAATTCACCTTCTTCTAGGAGGAGGTGCTTTATCAAGGATATATCACTTTTTAACGATTCTAAATCCTCATGCATATGCTGTAATATTGCTTCCGTCATAAGTTTCTAAAAAGAGGCTATCTTTATAATTTTTTCGTTTGATTTTCACCCAAACAGCTGTTCTTTCTTTTTCCGTTCCAGATAATTATAAACTGTCTTATGCATCGCGCCGGATAAGAGCATGCTTAACGCCTGCCGCGTCAGACTTACTTGGCCGACTTCGCCAATGATGCCGATCGTCTTTCCATAAATAGAAATAGATGTTTCGGTCAACCGCTCGATTTCTTCTCTGGCCCTGCCGTTGGTGCCAATTACCCGTCCTTTGACGCGCTCGAGATTATTCTTGCTCTTGCCGACGACATCGCGCAGGTCGATTATTTCCAGGGCGTAATCGGTCTTTAAGAGCAATAAGGCCGTTTTTGGATTAAAGCCGCGGCCAATCGCCCGGACTATATCCCGTACGATATAGAGCAGCAGGGCATCGCTGCCGTTGATGATGACATCTCCTTCTTTCGAGATATCCAGCTTGCTGCTGGTGAGCTGCTCGATCTCTTTTTTGATTTCGCCGCTGGTGCCTATCAGTACGCCGACACGCTCTTCGGGAATTTTGATATCATACGTAAACTCTTCCCCTTCCACATGTTCCGTAATGTCCTCGAGATGCTCTTCTGCTTCTACCATAAAGTAGCATTTATTGGGCTTATTTTTAAATATTGTCTAGATTCTACCGTATATTTTTGCTTCGATGCCCCAAACGCTTTTGCTGAGAGCATGATCTCTAAACCGCCGGGAATACTCCACAACTGTTGGGTAATGCTGATTCAATGTCCCACTATCTAATCTTGTTCCTCCATGTTGCAGACTGTCAATGTAATCGAACCAGCCGCAATCGACGAACACACCCATGCGCCATTTTTTGGATGTATCAAAATAATACACGCCGTTTTCATTTTTAAGAGCGTCAGCAGATGCGGCTGTATCTAACGCTATGGAAACTTTTCCTTTTTCAATGTCGTTCAGCAAAGCGACAAGATTTTCTTCCATCGGTCTTTTCATGGAGAACCTCCCATTATTTGTTCTTTTATCGTATTGAAATCACCTTTTATTTTTAATTTAGCGAAAAAATGGAGTATGTTTTTAATGTCCCGTTCCAGCAGTTCATCTGAATTTGGCGTCTTCACGACCGTCGCCTGCGAGAAGTCAATAAGATAAGGTTTCTCATTCCAATTAAGGATATTAAATGCCGACAAATCGCCGTGAATGAGTCCAGCTTGATAGAGTTTTTTCATCTGATCGACAATGAGGTCGAAGAATTCTTTTGGATTCTTGGGAAGCGCGTCTTTGAGTTGTGCTGCCGGAACATCATCGCCAATTAACGTTTCGATGAGAATATGAGACTTCCAGCCTAAAGGGTGAGGAACATTGATTCCTGCTTCCTGCGCTTTCCGTAGATTCTTGTATTCCCGCTGGCACCAGGCAAAGACGATTTCCCGTCGGCGCTGCAAGAGATATTCGTACCGTGGATCTTTGCCGATGTATTCATACATGCGCTTGAAGTCGCAGTTCTGTACTCGGTATATCTTGACAATGACTTTTTTATTCCCTTTGCTGGCCAGAAAGACGTTGCTTTCTTTTCCTACCTTAATGGGCGAGAGCAGTTCATCAAAGATATTTCTGCTTTGCAGTTCAAAGAGGTTGCGATGGGTAAACTCATCGAAGACTCCTTCTGCTGTTTTGAAGCGTTCCTGGGAGGTGCGGGTGGTCATGAAGGATAGAGGGCCGATTGATTTAAATAACTTCTCACATCAGCCACAGACTTTCCCTCCCTTTCTTTGATTTTAGAATTTCCTGAACGTCAGCCAACAGATCTTGCATTCTCTGCCGATACACGTCGACATCAGGACCGCTCATCGTCACCGGCAGCAATATGTTTGGAGCGGCGTAGACACATTCAACCGTCGGCGGATAGGGATTTTCGATTTCGTCCAACGCCTCCAACAGATACGGATAGCTGAATTCGCCCGTGCATTTCTCCACCAACTGCCGCAGTTCTTTCCGGCTTTCGGCTGTAAAGCGATCGCTTATTCTGAGTTTCAACGCTTCAAAATCAGGCTTCATCTGCTCGGGCAAGGCTGCTTCCAACTGGTTCTTAAAATACGTTCTCCGCCGCACGGAAATAACATAATCTTCAATCGGTTTTTGTCCCGAAACATAAGCTGCTACTTCCTGCTGAACGTACTTCTGCACCTGCGAAAACTCCTCACCGGAAAAAATACGCCCGAACATCTCTGGCAGCAGCCGTCGTTCAAATGTACTTTTCATGCCTTTCTGCACGCGGATTCCCTGATAGACAAACCGATTTTTTCCTTGCCCGACGTCGGCGATGAATTTTCCGGGCGCCATCGAGAGCACTTGTGCCGAGCCCAGCGAGCATCCATATAACCTCTCTTCTAACTTAAGAATATCCGGATTTCCGCGAACAGCTGTCAATAACTTTCCCTGATTTATAATGTCATACTGTTCCAGCGCGCGTTTGGTATTGGCTATCATTCTTGGAACATTCTGCACAAATATTTCCGGTTTCATGCCAACGAGATGATACTGAAACAAGCAATATAATGCGCTGGACTGCTGGTCGGTCAGCGGCGGGATGGCCGTCCAATCCTCAGTCTTCAGAATCCGCTCGCACTCTTCCACGATGTACGTCAGATGGGTATTCGTCGCGCGCAGCAGATCAAATTTTGTCCAGGCATCAGCCGTCGTAAAGAGTTTCCGCAATTCCGTCTTTTCAAATAAAGGATACGCCGCGGCCACAAACGGAGTAAGGTATAACAACGTACACTCGAATAAGCCCTGCTTGAACTGCTCTCCTAGATTCTTGCGTTCATCCAATGATCTATGCTCCTGCATCAGGGCTCTCGTCCGCCAGCTGTCTTCATGCGTTTTCTTGAACACAAAATGGCGCCGCTTCCAGGCGTCTTCGGCGACGGTCACCGCGCCGGTGGCACAAATGCTATCCGGCTCTCGACGGAAATGCAGCGCTTTGGCAGTTACCAGTTCTTTCCATTCTAACGCCAACTTCTCTTCTCGTATTCCATCTTCCAGGCAATACTTAACGAGAGTTTCAAAGGCTTGCTCATCTCCCTGCCGCGCACGTCGCACCAGTTCCGCCTGTTCAACATAATCAATTGACTTTTCAAATCCCGCCAGCGTTTCCAGAGAATTGTCCACAAATATATTCCGATGGTAAAACGCATAGGCGTAGGTATCCAGCGTAAAACGCCCTTTGGTGATGACTTTTCCCAAGCCTTGCACTGATTTGGTGAGAGGTTGTTGTCCTCGCGTTCCGGGATAATAATTTTGTGTTCTCTGACGGATCTTGATCTGGTCAAAGTTCATGATGTTGTGGCCGAAAATCCAGAGGGGATCGTCTTTGGCTACAGCTTTGGTCAGCACGCTGCCCAGTTCTGCTTCATCGGCAACACGTCGTAATTTTGCCTTTCCCATTTTTCGCCTATCAAACGGCAAATCATGAATGATCATCGTTCGCTGCGGAGAAACATACACGGCCATGAACAGATGTTCCTTTCCCACTTCCCAGCCTTCCAACTCAATATCCAGAACGGCATGGGTATCCTGCAGGATGCTTTCAAGCGAAGCATAGCCTTTTCGTCGGGCGAATGGCGCCGGAATATTGTCCGGTGATTCCACGAGCGTGAATGGCGGATAGAGCCAGCGCAACTGGCGGGAGGGTGAATTCAGGCTGCAGGGATCGCGATGGTCGTCTTCGTCTTTTTTGCAGAGGAAAGGTGCGGGCAGAATCTTGCGGTCTTCCTTGCTGCCCTCTGCGCGGAGAAAGGATTTGCGGGTATTATATCTTAATTGTTCAAATTTAAGATGTTGGAGTTGCTGATTTGACTGCAATTCGTCGAGGAGTATTTTTATTTCCTCGTCAACCCTGTTAGGTGTATAGAAATAATAAGGAACTTTCTGTATCATCGTATGCGAGCGGTAGATCTTCTGCTCGTCATCTTGTTCCCTGATGCTGAATAAAACGTCTTTCCCTTTCTGCGGATGCACCGGTTCGACATGGGTGATAAAATATTGTTTCATGTTTAATGTTCAGAATCCGGCCGCGCCTGTTCAGCTTCATACTGGCAGCGGGGGAAGTAATATCTTGTCCTTGCGAGCGTCACCAAAAATTTCTCCGCCGCCACAAAGAGCTTGGCTTCTTTTGATTCGAGCGATCTGCCTTTTTCTAACCGTCTTGTGTATGTCCGCTCAGCCAAGCTCAATACTTCTTTCAAACTTTTCTCGACTCCCAGCACCTGCTGAAGGGAGGTCGTGGCTTGCTCTGTACACCACGAAAAAAAGGGCAGATCATCTTGTACGGCTTGGCGCAGTATTACTTCCAGCCGCTGAGCGGGCGCATACGATTCGCTCATCAGAACCTTGCCCATCTCCTTCACCTGTCGGCCCATCATTCCGTACCAAGAGCCGAGAAGAAGCTGGTGGAACTCTGGCTCGGCCGCGAGATTCACTATGCCGGCCAGCACGCCTCGTACTAATTCTTGTCTTTCTTCTAGAGTTCCCTGTTTCCTTATACCGTCCGTGAGTGCCATATAATCTTCTGGCGTGTGTTGGTGATGTTTTTTTCCTCGGAATCGCTGTTGATATTCCTGTTCGTACAGTTCCGGAGTCCAACGGAAAGGCGCTCCTTCCTGAAGCGCAGATGTCACTTGACGAACAATTTTCCGGACACGCTCTTCGCTGGTCGTGGGCATCAAATTTAGCTGGCAACCGCAGCCATTTTTAATACTTCTGGTCTGACCACTCTAGAATAGTAAAATAAGCGAAAGATTTATAAATAAGTCATCATTCTAAAGTGGATACACACCTCAAAACACCTCTTTTCCTCAGCAGGCTTGGCCGCAAGGTTGGGTTTGCTGGGGTTTTCATTCATGAAATAAGGAGAGGCGGTTAATACCACCAATCCCACGATATGAATAAAAATCTAGATGCTCTCTTCAAGAAGGCCGAACAAATAGTTACGCCGCCAATACCTTGGACTGTGAATGCTTCATTTGCAGCTTATTTGTTAACGAATGGATGCTCTTTAGATAAAGCTGTTTTAGGATACCTAAAGGCTGGACGAGATGCGATCAGCGCTTACAGAGGGATTATAGAACTGAATCAGTTGTGGCAATATAAATTGCTCCAAGAAGGGTATGAGCACCCTTCACTTTCCGTTGTCGAGGCGATGTATAAAGCGGGATACCCGGCGAATCAAATTCTTATCGCAATCTACGAAGGGAATACCCAGACCCCAAAAGATCGAAAAGAAGTTGCTAGAAAAGTACTCTTACACTTGAATTTGCCTCCCGAAGAAATTGAGAAAGTGCTACGATCGCAAATAGAATTCCGAATACCTCTCTTATATCCCTCATTACTCTTCGAAAGACTTCTACATTAGTGCTCCTTTTTAATTCCAATTGTATGTGCATAGCATCTTCGAAATCCTCGCAGTTAAGGTTACAAGAGCGACATCTCCGTAGGAGCCATCCCTCTGTCGCTCTCTATGTTGTAATTGAATGGATTTCGACCTTACGATGCTATGCACATACTTCCAATTGAAACATTTTTATTCTACCTCGTTTTTGATGATAAAGGATATTTTGCGAGCCCGTTATAAACGCTTATGGAATGAGATTCATAACACTATTGATAGAATTTCGCCTGCTGTGATGCCGCAACGCCAATACTCTGCGCAAAGAGCAGGACTTTCTTCCGCAGCTCTTCAGGAATGAGAATCGCTCCTTTCCCCGCACCAATGACTTTTTTGCCATCGATGATGCCCACAAAACGCTTTCCTTTCACACGATATCCGTGCAGAAACCGCTGCAGCTTGTTCTTCGTTACTTGGTGGCAGCCGGCCGTTTCAAACTTGAGGAGATAATACGGTGTCGGGCCAAGAATGTTCTGGGAGATAACCAAGGTCTTGCGGGCAAATAATACTTTTCCTTCTTTAGCAATGGTCAGCATCAGGCTTTTATCCTCTTCCCCCAGATGACGATATTGAAATAGAGGATGAACACCGATATTTTTTCCCATGCTATGCTGAAGAATTTTCTTCCTGATACGCTCTTCAACTGCCGCGTCTCTTTCTGTTTTGTCCAAAAAAATCATCAGATCAATGTCGGAATGCCGTAAGGAATAATCACCACGTGCAAACGAGCCAAATAAAACCAGTACATTTATTTCCGGAAGGCGAAATAATTCTTTACGCAGCACTTCGATGGTAGCATAGGCTTGCTGCCGGAGAGTTTCCTCTACGTTGATCTTCTGGATCTTTCTTTCACCATAGGCTCTATTCGATTTCATGCTGGCACAGCTCTGCAAGCTCCTTCACCAGAAGAAACTTATTCCCATTTTCGCCTTTGTACGCAACTTTGCGGCGATAATCATAATTGATCATGATTTCAAATTTCAGGATGATGGAAAGAGGATCCTTGAACAAAGTGCTGTTTCTCTTCAGTACATCGAGCCTTTCTTTATGGCTGTTGATCGAATAAAGATCTATCCCTGCTTTCTGTAGCTTCCACTCCAAGGCTTCCACAGCCGAGTAAAAGTAATTCTGGGCTGCTACTTTGCGGTATTCGCGACGCTTCTGTTCGTCTTTTTCATTATTCATCAGCCCTTCTGCCTGCTGGGCAAAACGGTAATACGTCTGTGAAGCCAAGCTCATGTTAGTTACCTATACTTAATATTAAATTTTTATTAATTCTAATTATTACTAGTAACAAACAATCTTCTATATAAAACTTACGCTGAAGAATAGCAAAAATATTACTGATACCTAATAGCATCCATTATTTTTGTCCTATTAGGTACTCATAATCAACAGAAACAAGAAATATCACCCTTTCTGTCCCACCACCTTCGCCATGAAACTATATTTGTATTCCTTATAGGCAAACAGCACTTCATATGTCCGAATCACATTCTGGAATTTCTCTTTCACCAGCGAAATGACTTCATGGAATTCCGGCAGATCGTTGGTGATGATATACACAATGTAATCATACGCTCCAAATGTCTTTGCTGCCCAGAGGATACGGTTATTGGTGCGCAAAAATTGCTCCAGTTTCGCTATTTGCGATGGCAATGGATTCACTTTAAGCAGTACTGAATTTATCGATAGCCCCAGAACATCATAGTTCAACGCCGGACGGTATTGCACCAGACAGCCAGCTTTCACCAATTTTTGGAGTCTATACGCGACGGTATCTTTGGAAAGATGCAGTCGCTGCGCCACCTTCAGATTAGAGAGTGTCGCATCTTCCGCCAACGCCAGGAGTAATGAACGGTCAGTTTTGTCAAGCGGGAGTTGTACACTTGCGGGAACAGGATGCAACCGCTCTTCTGGTTTGTGATGCGGAAAATAAGGGGCAGGAAGCACTTCATTCCGCAGCGTGGACAGCAAGGTCAGCGTCAGATCGCTGCGAATGGACAGCTCTTCCATCAGTTTCTGGTAGGCCAGCAGGAACTCCTCTTCCGATCGCGCCATGATGGACACTTCAACATTATATTTTCCGCTATAGATGATCAGCGCATTGACCCACGGTGATTCCAAAGCTCTGCGAATCAGCTCCTGCTCCTGCTGGACCGTATGCAGCTCTGCAAAGACGTGAAATGATTTGTATCCCAGCGATCTGATATTAATGACTGCACGTGAACCGGTGATCAAATTATGCTGCTGCATCTGCCGCAGGCGATACTCTACCGTCTGGCGCGAGAGCTGGGTTTTTCTGGCAATCTGCGAAAGAGGCTGGCGGATGTTCTGCACCAGCTCTTTGAGGATGTGCCAGTCTTTGGCATCCAGTTTCAATTCAGGACTTTTTTGTGCTAATACTTGCATTATCCGTAAAAAGGATGAATTTATATATAAAATATTCTCTTTTTTCATAAAAATAGAGCCTATCGCTTTTAATACTTCTGAACCACTACTACTCTCAGTCCTTGGAAGGAAGGGAGCGTGCAGCATGAAAATTGGAATTGCAGGAGCAAGGGGATCTATTCCCACACCAACTGGCAAGACTTTGTTTAATCGGGAAATATCGACAGCAAAATATGGTGGGAACACCACCTGCGTTTATGTGATGGCAGACGATGGGACGAAACACATCTTGGATGCCGGAACAGGGATTCGTGACTTGGGTGTCTATCTCAGCACCGAAGGAGGATTTAACGGTCACGGAGAAGCAAATTTGTACTTCTCGCATACCCATTGGGATCACATCCAGGGATTGCCGTTTTTTGTGCCGGCCTACATCCCGGGAAACAAGATTACCGTGTTTGGAGAAGCAAAAGTAAAAGGCATTCACCTGGGCGTACGGCCGTCGCTGGAATCAGCCCTCGCGCAGCATTCAGATCAGCCGGGTAATCTTCCGGGATTACTGAGTATCGAAGGAGATGGATTACGACGGGTGTTGGCGAACCAGCAGAACTTCCGCAACTTTCCTGCGCCACTGGAAGCGTTAAAAGGTATTGAAAACTATGTTGACTTTGTGGCGGGGGCAACCATTTACGAAACCGCAACGCTGAAAATAGACACCTGCCCGCTGAATCATCCGGGAAATAGCATTTCGTATCGATTTACCGAAAAAAAAGCCGACGGCCGAAAAAAAGTATTGGTGTTTTCCACCGACTTCGAGCCGGATGCCGATGGCGCGGATGAACGAGTAACCGCCTTTTGGGGAGATGCAGATATGGTCCTAGCCGATGGCCAATACGAGCCGCAAAATTCAGACGTCAAAGTAAATCCGTTTATGGTCGGCTGGGGACACAGCGACTATCGCACTGATCTGTGTCTGGCTGCAAAGGCGGGAGTAAAGCTGCTGGTGCTGACCCATCACGAGCCCAAGATGGGTGAAGCCTATCACGACCAACTGGAGGAGCGAGCCAAACAAGAGGCAGTACGCAACGCGGAGAAAACAGGATGCAAAACTGACATCGAACTGGCCAAGGAAGGCAGTTGGTATACTCTCTAACGCTTCCACCAAGGAAGGTACCCGCTTCTCTCCGGAGGGGCGGGTACAATTTTTCCTGGCTAGGTTAAGCAAAACAACATGGATGGGTGAAATCTATGAAAACACCACAACAATTGGCTGAAAAAGAACGATTGGAACGACTCCCGCAGCAACAGGAACGACATCGTCAAATCGAGTCCTGGTTAGAACGGGAAGCGGAACGTCTAACGTCAGAAGGGGGCACCATTGAACTCACTTCCATATATCCAGAAGATGTGAATTATGTTAAAGAGTATCTTGGTCGTTACGGATGGAGCTGTACGTATGAAAGAAAGGAAGAATGGTGGTGGAGCATGACCGCGAAATCAGAAACTCATTATTATTGGGATTTGTTTCATATAAGGTCAAAGTAAAAAATCAGTTTAGAATATATTTTTAAAATGAAAATAACCTATCAGATACTGTGTTCTTAACGAATGAATGACGGCTGGCCGTTTACTCGGCGGCTTTTTCGATTACTCGGTTTTGAGGAAAAGCCGTCCCAAGAACAGCATATAGCTTGGCCTCGCAAACTATCTTGGCCTAGCCGTCATTCATTTAGTAAACAGTATCAACCTATCAAAATCTATATAAATACGTAGAAATTCTATCTCCTCATGCCCACTCCCGGAGATAAAGTCAAACTCACCGCCAAAAAAGAGACAGTAGAAGGCATCCTCATGCCCAGCCCGGATGAAAAGGTCATTCTTCTTAAATTATCGACCGGCTACAATGTCGGCTTCCCAAAGAAAGATGCCAAAATAACCGTTCTGGAAAAAGCCAAAAAATCAAAAACTATCTCCTCAGCAAAAATCACCACACAAAAAAATCTTCCCACGATTTCCATCCTGCACACCGGGGGAACAATAGCTTCAAGAGTTGATTACCGGACGGGCGGTGTTGTCGCTAGTTTTAAGCCGGAAGATCTCCTGATGATGTTTCCGGAATTAAAAAATATTGCCAACATTGAATCCGAATTGATTGCCCAAATGTGGAGCGATGATCTGCGCTTCAGGCATTTTGGACTCATTGCCAAAAAAATTGAGCAGCACGCCAAAAAAGGCGTGAAAGGAATCATTGTCGGCATCGGAACAGATAATCTGGCAGTAGCTGCAGCAGCACTTTCTTTTATCGTTGAACAGACTCCTCTTCCGGTCATTTTAGTCGGCTCGCAGCGCTCATCAGACCGAGGCTCAACGGATGCTGCCGTCAATTTGATTTGTGCCGCCGAATTCATTGCCAAATCCGATTTTGCTGGCGTCGCCATCTGTATGCATGAGACGGAGAATGACAATAATTGTGTGATACTGCCTGCCGCCAAAACCTATAAGCTTCATTCCTCGCGGCGGGACGCATTCAAAGCAGTTAATGCTGAACCGATTGCCAAAATAGATTTCAAAACAAGAACAGTAGAATTTCTCGCCAAGGAATATCCTAAAAGATCCAACAAGGCAATCACCATCAAGCCCAACATGGAAGAAAAAGTTGGCCTGCTTAAAATCCATGTTAATATGTTTCCCCAGCAATTTGAATTCTTCAAAGGCTATAAAGGCCTGATCATTGAAGGAACTGGTTTAGGCCATACGCCAGGACAAGCCCCTAATCCCGAAGCCGCCATCCATAAGAAGATGTATCCGACAATCAAAAAAGTCATTGATTCAGGCTGTGTGGCGGTGATGACGACGCAATGCTTATTTGGCGGCGTGAACCTGAACGTGTATGATAAAGGGAGGGATTTATTGAACTTGGGAGTTATTTCCGGGAAAGATATGTTGGCGGATACGGCGCTGGTCAAATTATCCTGGCTGTTGGCGAATTACAAAAAAGATGACGTGAAAAAATTAATGGGAATGAATTTGCGCGGGGAAATGAATGAACGATTGACG
Source organism: Candidatus Woesearchaeota archaeon (assembly GCA_016185625.1). GTDB lineage: Archaea > Nanobdellota > Nanobdellia > Woesearchaeales > GW2011-AR9 > JACPND01. The sequence goes on from JACPND010000017.1 coordinate 25,841, forward strand.
TATGTTCCGGAATTTGTAGAGAGGTGAACGATGAAAAAAATAATGCTCGTACTTGCACTGATTCTATTTCTCGTATCCTGTACCCAAATCCCCCCAGAAAAAAAATGCTCAGCCGATTCAGACTGCGTTCCCTCTGCCTGTTGCCATGCTAAAGATGCTGTCAATAAGGAATCTGCTCCCAACTGCCAGGGCATGTTATGCACGGCTGTCTGCGAACCTGGAACACTCGACTGCGGACAAGGTGAAATCAAATGCGTTGGCCAGCAATGCACAGCCACGATTAAACCATGAACGAAAAAAAAGAAGTGCCCTTTGGAAAAAACATCCGTGAAATTATTTTCGGCGTGGAAGACGGCGCCATCGGCAATCTGGGTGTGGTCGTCGGCATGGCCCAGGCTGCGGCGCCCAACAAATTAATTCTGCTTGCGGGATTGGCCACCATGCTCACCCAATCCCTCTCCATGTCTGCGGGAACGTATCTATCGGTCAAATCCGAAAAGGAATATTTCCATGTGAAAAGTAAGGTCCGGCACTATGGCCAGGAGTATTCCCGCCATCAGAAGCCGGTGTGGTCAGCATTGGTGATGGGATTTTTTGTCATCGTCGGCGCATTTATTCCCCTCTCTGTGTTTTTATTTCGCCAGTCACAGGAGGGGATTATATCTTCGATTACCATTACGCTGATGGGGCTGTTCTTATTGGGAGCGGCCAAAGCAAAATACACGGAGAAAAACCTGATCCGTTCTGGAATAGAAGTCTCGATGGTAGGAGTCATCGCTGCCGGCGTTGGCTACCTGATAGGGAGAATATTTGGGTAAGATGCTACCTCTAACAGTATATCAAAAGATTAAAACATCCTCGAAAGCAGTTATCACTATCCTTGTAAATCTAGCCCTAGAGGAAATGACAGTTCGAAAAGCAGTGGATGAGATTATGATTAAACTTGAACTCGCAGTTTCTCCACCTACCACAAGATCATGGGACTATAACGAGACCACTCGTTCTTTCTCAGTACTGGCTGACAGGGTAAATGATATCAATAAAGAACTGCTTGCCGTAAAGGATGCTCAGGTACAGGCGCTGCGCCAGAAATTGCTCGCTGCATACAACATTCTTCTCCAGAAAATAGCCGATGCAATGACTAAAAATACTCAATTCAATTTTGTCACTGTGCCTCAAGGCAGCGTAAGGAAGTTGGCTCTGTTGAAGTAGTGGTTACGACAAGATACTTCTTGGACAAGCCCAGTGTAACATACATTTTTATAATCTGTACTTTATTCTTACTTCTCATGAAACCACTCCCTCAATCTTTTTTCGCCCGCAGTACGGTTGACGTAGCTAAAGATCTGCTGGGGAAAGTTCTGGTCGTCAACGGCCAAGAAGCCCGTATCGTCGAGACCGAAGCTTATGGTAAAGATCCAGCCTCGCATGCCTTTACAAAAACACAACGCAGCGCACTGATGTACGATACCTATGGCCGGGTCTATGTCTATTTGATTTATGGGATGTATCATTGCATCAATTTTACTACGGAAAAAGTAGGCGAGCCGGGAGCAGTATTGATTCGGGCAGTAGAGCCATTAAACAACATTGACAAATTGAAAGAGAGAAGAAAGACGGACCAGATAATGAACCTTTGTTCCGGCCCAGGAAAATTATGCCAGGCCTTAGGCATCGATAAAAAACATAATGGGTTAAAGCTGGGGAAAGAAGTAAAAGTCTATGACGACGGGCATCAAGTCATTAAGATCGGTAGAAGTCAACGTATTGGTATCAAGGATGCGAAGCAGCTGGAATGGAGATTTTTTGTGGAAGGAAATGAATTTGTGAGTAAAGCCTAAAATCAAAATTCTCTTCGCTAACCTTTTAAATAACGGCAGAAATTCCATATCTTATTGCGAGGGTGGGAGAGCGGCCAAATCCGCTACCTTGAGGGGGTAGTCCCCTAGCGGGTACGCGTGTTCGAATCACGTCCCTCGCATCCTTTCCAGAGTGTGATAGATAGTAACCACGCAAGTAACCTATGCACGTTGGGCAGGCATAAAGCCTACCGAGCGAAAACGTTGCTTAATCACACCATGGACGAAGGCGTTATCAAATTCACATCCGTACATCAAAGACAGAAGCTCTATTTTGATACACAAATCCGGCAGCAGCTCCAAGAACTCAATTCCTGGCGGCGGAAACTTTTTGAGTTGGACGTTATCGGCTGCGACCTGTCGCGCTATGGCGCCTGTTATGGTAATGTCAGTATGAGATACGTCCTTCCCGAAAGCATACACTATTCTTTTCCCAAAGCTCCGGGATACAGGGCTTTTCTGGTCACCGGCACCCAGACGGGAAATCTCGAAGACGTCACAGAACAGCATTACGCACGGGTCTATCGTTACGATCATCGAAAAAACCGAGTCTGGTCGGAAGGGCCAATCGAACCAAGTTCCGAAAGCATGACCCATGGGGCGATCTATGACCTTCCACTGGAGTTGAACATCAGGTACGTCATTCACATCCATGCGCCGCAACTCTGGCAGAAAGCATCTCAGCTAGGAATTCCCGCCACCGCGGAAAAGGTTGCCTACGGCACTCCGGAGATGGCGGCAGAAGTACAGCGATTATTTCATGGGACTGATCTGGCACAGAAAAGCATTCTCGCCATGGGCGGCCATCAGGACGGGATCATTGCTTTTGGGGCAACAGTTGAAGAAACGAGCTTGACGTTGTTACAGTATCTGACGCCTTAAATTTTCGAACTGATACACAATAAAGTTGTTTATTTTCAATAATCTTTATTAACTAGTTCGTATTCTTCGTCAATAAAGAGGTGTTTACTATGCCACGCAAAGCAAGAAAATTAGATGTTATATGCTTAAACAGGGGTTGTTCTGA
>JACPND010000018.1 GCA_016185625.1 Candidatus Woesearchaeota archaeon
GTTTTAATATGCGATTGTTGAATGTAAGTTTATCGATATCCACATGAGAAGAAGATACGCTCTATTTAAAGGTTTTTTTGACTATTCAAAAAAGGTGAATCGCTCTCGGAGATACTGACATACGGCTATGTGTAAGTGAGCATTCTGTCGATGTGGATATTTGATTCAATAAACTCAAAGTCAATAGCATTGTCGTAAGGGCCCACTGCAAAATAAATTGATAAGTTTTAGAAAAATTATCCTCCCATTTCACTTAAAAATTTGCTATTTTATTTTGTGGCAAGCCCTAATATGCTCTGCATAGATGCTCTTTATTTGTCGGGATAGGGGAAACGGCAGGCCGTGTGCTCGGCAGAAAGCTGGATTTCATTATTGCTGCAACTTGATGTTTACGACGAGAGCTTTCTGTTCCTTAACTTTGTGCAAAGCAGTGGCTTGGCCTCACACACCTCTTGGCCTTGCCGTCTCCCGATGAGTATACAGTCATCTTTTCGTGATACGGCTTTTTGCCCTGTATTTTGTTAGGCCCAATAGCTTATTTCTTCCCAAATCTTCTACGCTTCTAGCGTTCATGCCTTCTGTTCCACTCGACCTCACGAGCATCCACTGGTCTCCCCGCAGACTTCGCAGAGCATACAGGTCCCATTCTGCCGCAGCTGGGCGGCACCGCAACCGCTGCATTTCTGCTTTCCGCTTTTCGTTTCCGTCGTCATCGCCACCTTCGGCGTCACGCGTACTTCTCCGCCATTCCCTTCCGACTCCTTGAGGAAATGGCTTAATTCCTGCATGATGGGATGCCCGTCCACCGCCACCTGCTGCGCCAGGAGTGCAGGACTGAACCCGTTTTTCAGGCTGAAATTCACCATCTTGACGACAGCCGTAAGCATCGTCTGCTGCACCGGCGTTAAACTGGCCATCTCCACTGCAACTTCCCGCAATTGTCCGCCGTCGTCAAACTTCCCGTCGAGTATCAATTCCCGCTGGCCAAACAGGACCTTTTTCTTCACTCGGCTTACTGCTGCCTCTTCTACTTCTTCTTCCAATAATTTCTTTAACTCTGGACTTTCTTCCAACGTCGTATTCAGCGGCTGGCTTAGTTTCGAGCCATCACGATACAATGCCACGGCTTTGATCATCATTTTCCAGGCGTCGTAATAGGCCTGCTTGATCTGCTCCACGCTCCAGTCGCGTGGCATATTAATCGTTTTGGAAATCGCCCCGGAGATGAATGACTGGACGGCAGCCACCATCTTCAGATGACCATAGGGATGGATGTAGCGCTGGCCTTTCTTGCCGCATTTGTTGGCGCAATCAAAGACGGCATAATGTTCCTCTTTGAGATGCGGTGCCCCTTCCATGGTCATCGTACCGCAGATATATTCATTGGCGGCATCAATCTCATCTTTGGAGAAGCCCAGTACCGTCAAGAGATCGCCGGATTTTCCATTCATCAGCTGGGTATACTCTGCCTCGCCGATGTTCCATTGATTAAAGACGTGACGGATGTCCATGACCTTATGAAGGTCTTTTTCCAGCGCCAGGATCTGCTTGTCTTGTAACCCGCAATCGAGCAAGGATTCGCGATTGACGTACGGCGCTCCTTGAAAAACGGCGTGGCCGAGACAATAGGCAATAATGTCTTTAATCTGCATCTCCGTGTAGCCAAGGCGCTGTAACGCCTTCGGCACGGACTGATTCACGATCTTGAAAAAGCCGCCGCCGGCCAATTTCTTGAATTTGACTAAAGCATAATCTGGTTCAACTCCAGTGGTGTCGCAATCGAGGACCAGCCCGATAGTTCCCGTAGGAGCGATCACACTAACTTGCGCATTGCGATATCCAAATTTCTTTCCAAATTGCAGTGCCTTATCCCAGGAGTCGCGCGACGCTTTAAGAAGATCTGGGGGGCAGACCTCATGATCGATGGCCTGCGGCGTGATGGTCAATCCTTCGTATTTATTCTCATTGTATGCAGCGGCACGATGATTACGGATAACCTTAAGCATATGTCCTTTGTTTTTTTCATAATTCTGGAAGGCTCCCAAACTTCCGGCCATTTCTGCCGATGTGGTATAGGCATCTCCTGTCATGATTGCCGCCAGCGCGCCAGCAATAGACCGTCCTTCATCACTGTCGTAAGGAATGCTTTGCAGCATCAGGAGCGTACCCATATTCGCGTATCCCAAACCTAAGGTGCGGAACTGATAACTTCTGATGGCAATCTGCTCGCTGGGGAATTGCGCCATCAGGATGGATATTTCCAAAGCGATGGTCCACAAACGTATGGCATGCCGATATCCTTCGATATGGAAAATGCCGGTTTGGTCGTCATAAAATTTAATCAAGTTGATGGACGCAAGATTGCAGGCGGTATCATCCAAAAAGTTGTACTCGGCGCAGGGGTTACTCCCATTGATTCTGCCATCTTCCGGGCAGGTGTGCCATTCGTTGATGGTGGTGTCGTACTGCACTCCGGGATCAGCGCAAGCCCAGGCACAATACCCGATGTCATCCCAAATTTTTTGGGCAGGCACTGATTTCAGAATTTCTCCGTTGGTGCGCCCTTTAAGCTGCCATTCTTTTCCATTGTGCAATACTTCAAAGAACTGGTTTGGGATGCGCACAGAATTGTTGCTGTTTTGTCCAGACACGGTCAGATAGGCTTCTGATTCATAATGGGTATCGAATTCATGCAGCGGAAAATCATAGCCCTGTCGTGCTAAATCCAGAGCGCGGACTAAATAGTTTAGGGGAATGTTCTGCTTAGTGCATTGCTTCAGGACTTTGCGAATATCTTTATCTTCGAGCGGGTTAGGCTTGTTTTTAGCCAGCTCGACTAATTTTGCTAATTTTTGTTTCATGATCTTGCTTCCGGTAACCAGCGCGGCAACTTTTTCTTCTTCACGGACTTTCCACCAGATGAAGTCTTCAATTTCAAGATGATCCAGATCCAGAGAAACCATCTTTGCAGCCCGGCGGGTAGTACCGCCCGATTTGATGCTGCCGGCAGCCGTATCAAAAATTTTAAGGAAACTCATCAATCCGGAACTCGTTCCGCCGCCAGCCAATCTTTCTCCTTTGCCGCGGAGACGTGAGAAATTACTTCCGCTTCCTGAGCCGTACTTGAAAATCCTGGCTTCGCGCGTCAGCAGGCTGAAAATGCCGCCATCGCGGACGAGATCATCATCGAGAGATTGAATGAAACAGGCGTGAGGTACGGAACGGCTATACGCATCCTGAGAATATTCTAATTGTCCGGTGTCTGGATTGACATAGCTGTGCCCCTGTGCCGGTCCGGTCAATCCATACGCCCAATGCAAACCAGTCGTAAACCATTGCGGAGAATTGGGAGCCGCCACCTGGCCGATGAGCATATAGACCATTTCCTCATAGAAAATCCGGGCATCTTCAGGAGTGGCGAAGTAATTATATTTTTCTCCCCATGAGCGCCAGCAGCCGGCAATCCGATGAGCTACCTGCTTGATGGAATGCTCGCTGCCGGTGATAACCTTGCCGCTTTCTTCTAATAAAGGTTCGCCGCGTTCATTGCGGAGAGGAACACCGGCTTTCCGAAAATATTTCTGCGCCAGAATATCAGTCGCCACCTGTGTCCAGAACACCGGAACTTCCACATCATCCATCTGAAAGACGATCGAGCCGTCTGGATTCTTGATAACGGAGCTGCGCTTTTCATAGGCAAACATCTCAAATGGTGAAATCCCCTCTTGGGTAAAATAACGCGGGATTTGCAATCCCTGAGTTCCAACGACAATTGTTTCCTGATTTTTCATGGTCTCACCCCAAAGCTATAGCTTTCAATTCTTTTTTTAACAATAATGGATCTTCTATGGACTTGTAGACAGACGCGTATCGCAGATAGGCCATCTTGTCGTGCTTTTTCAATTCGGACAGGACAATCCTGCCAATATCTGTGGTCTTGACGGGATGGTTTTTTTTGTTGAGAATTTTTTGCTCGATTTTTTTGGTAAGCTGCATCAAGGTGGCGGGATCGGTCTTGCTGCAGGCTTTGGCGATACTATGATAGATTTTTTGGATGTCAAAATCTTCTTCCCGGCCGTCTTTTTTGGTGACCGTGAGATGGAAAACCGCCGTTTCATAGGTGGTGAAGCGGTTGCTACATTCAGGGCATTCTCTTCTTCGGCGCAGGGAATTCTCCGTGAGCCGGCTTTCCAGTACTCTGGTGTCTGCATAAGAACAAAATGGACAATACATCGCACACCCCTCTTTTGACACTAGACTTTTTAACACTAGATATAGTGTTTGTCTCTATTTTATTAACTATATGTAGTGTTGAGCTGGACTTTCAGGAAAATAAACTTCTTTAAATAGTTTTTAGTAGTGTGATGTGCATATTAGGATGGTTATGTTTAAGTGGTATGGAAAAGATTACAGGTTTTGAGAAAGGATTAAAGTAGAAAGATTTATTAAATCTGAAAGATATTTTTAGTTATGGAAAAGAAGATTTACGAAGGGAGAAATGTTGGCTTGCTGACAACGTTGGACGGGGCGGTAGAAGTGTATCGGAATACAGAACCCGGCTCGACTGTGGAAGGCAGGGAAGTAACAATACTGCATCTGAGAGGAGTTACCGTCAAGAAAGCGGAGTACTGGGATCCTTTCCACGTGGTGGAAGTTGGTGGCCTGAATTCGGCTCGCAAGAATTATGATCATCTGGAAAAAGCAATGCGGATGAGCATTACTCTTTATGGTGTTGATGAGAGATCGCTGGGCGGAGTTGAAAGGAAGATTCTGGATGAAATTAAAGGTAAAGGAGCATCTTCCTATGAGAGGAACAAATAAAGAAGGGTTTGAATAACTATCCAATTTGTCAAACCCTTCTAAGAAGAACTTTGAATTTTAATACAAAATAGGGATTATTCAAGATTATTCAAAGTTCTCTAAAGGAATGTTTGCTTAATCCAAATACTTTCTACGCAAAGACATTCACGACCGCGTTCAGCCAGAGTTTTATCCTATCAAGGAATCGGCCGGGAACAATGTTAATCTGAGCTTCCTGTGTCTGTGAATAATCCTCTTTCCAGACCGTGCGGACATTTATTTTAGTTGTGGCCGCCATCCTTTCGCTGGGCAGCACTGCCTCCACAGTTTCTCTGTCTTTGATTTCAGAAACCTCCCAATGATACTCGAATCCAGGGCTGGTCAGGTACACCTGCACATCCTGCGGCGTGCGAAAGGAGCTTTTGGACAGCGTCAGGGAAATAGGCACCTGTTCTCCATATGGGACTTTCTCAGGAACGGCAATATCTACCGTGAGCTGGGGTTCATCCCAGACCACATATTCTACGGACAGCTTCTTTTCAATGTCTTTATTCTCAGCCGTGACGATCATTTTTCTCCATCCTGGCTTTTTTTCCTGCACCTGAATCGAGGACCTCTTTAGCTGATTGATGGGCAAGTCCAGCGTTTCGCAGACGTCTCCGATGCAGAAGCGGACTCCATCCAGGTTGCTGTTGCCGACATTTTTCAGCGAGCACTGCACCTCGGCCTCTTTATCGAGAACCAGTTCTTTTTGGTAGGTACAGGTGAGGGAAACTTTCCGCGAATAGGTTTTTTCTTCATCGCGGACGGAGAGCTGCTCGATTTCATCCCGACGGTAATAGCTTTTTCCTGATTCGAGATAAAAAGCATCCTGGATGGAGGTATTCCGTTCTGAATAGATGACCGCGGGGAAGGTGTAGCGATAGTCAGTGTCTACATCAGACAGGAAAATAATCCAGGTCGTCTCTTTGATTTCTTTTGGCCCCAGCAGGATCGTGCGCTTATTTTTTCCTTCGATGTTGACTTCTTTCGGAACGGCTAATTGCAGCGTGGTGGCGACATAGTAATCGGCAGTGTTTTTGACGATGCCTTTGATTAGATTGTAACTGCCAAAGCCGACTTCCGGAGCAAGAATCTCCAAGTCCAATCGAATTTCCTCAGGAACCTGTTTGCCTTTTTTTATAATATTGACGTTGAGATCAAGGTCCTTGGCTCGGAGCGTTACGTCTTCGGCAAGCCATTGATAGGTCGTCGCTGGTTCAGCCGGATCAAATCCATCGCGCAGTTTGATATGAGTGACGTCGACATAGCCATATTCGCCAAAGGTGATATCGAACGGCACCCAGCCGATGTCCGGGAAATAGACTTCTGCCCAGCCATGCGGCTGCCAGTTTTCCGTAAACAGATCCGAAGTGGTGTAACTTATTCCTGAGACAAAGCGTGCCGGAATGCCCAGCGACCGGGCCATCGCCACAAAGAGGGAAGTCATCTCATCGCAAACACCTTCTTTGTTCTCTAATACCCAGCTGGCTTTCTGTGATGCTGTCGCCGTTAAGGTGTTGAGATCATATTTGACATTCTGTTCTACCCAACTGGCCAGTTTAAACGCAACTTTAAATAAGTCGTCTTCTCCTTCCGCCAATTCCGCGGCTTTGGCGATGATGTCGGGATTATGGGAGTCAATCGTGGCGGTGGGCAGAAGATAATCTTCATAGCCCGTTACGGAGGTGATGGGGAAAGGAATTTTTTGCTTTACCTTGAGACGGGCATTGTTGGTGCGGATGAGGGAGGCGTAACCAAATTTATAACTAGCAATTTTTGGGAAATTCCAGACAAAGCTGATTTTTTCATCAAACGCTCTCCCCTCGGTTTCCAAAGAAATGATCTTCTGCCGGAAATCTTCACTGGGATAGAGAAATAGGTCGGCTCGTGCTTCACTGATTTTGGCGTTTTCGCGCGGCGCTTCTAAGGTAAACCCGCCTTCTACTTCTAATCTTAAATCCAAAGTATCATATTGATAGAGATTATTGTCGGCAAAAACAAGAGAAGCCAGCAGTACGATAAGGACAATCAATTTTTTCATGTCAATCACGATTTAGGACATTAAGAAGAAGCTAATTATAAACCTAACCCAAAATCTTATAAAATATCCTCTTCATTCCAAAGGTATGGATAAAGCCATTGCCCTGTTAAGTGGCGGGATAGATTCTCCCGTAGCCATCCATCTGATGCAGAATCGTGTGGGGATCATTGCTGCGCATTTCCATCAGCTGCCTCTGACGGATGAGAAAGAGATTGTGAAAGTGAAAGAGTTAAGTAAAATTCTCGGGCTGAAGAAAATCTATCTGGTTCCGTTTGCTCCCGTTCTTCAGCAGTTGGTGAGCCAATGCACACATACATACTATTTTATATTATCAAAGATCGCGATGATGAGAGCTGCCGAGATCATTGCGGCCAAGGAAGGCGCAACGTATTTGATTACAGGCGAGAATTTGGGACAAGTTTCCAGCCAGACGTTAAGCAATCTTGTTTCCATCACCAAAAATGTTTCATTGGAGATTTTCCGTCCGCTGCTGACCTATGATAAAGAAGAAATCGTCCGGGTGGCGAAACGGATTGGCACGTACGAAACATCCAAAGGCCCGGAAATCTGCTGCTTGCTGGGCCCGAAGCATCCGGCAACCAAATCCGATTGGCAAGAGATCGGGAAAGAACTGGAGAAGTTAAATTTGAAGGGATTGCTGGAGCAGAGTTTAGGGAAGGCGGAGATTATTATTCTTTAACTGCCATATTATCTTAATCCGCGTCAGAAGCGCGTCGATTGAATCATCATGGTACATGCCATCCCACACAAGATCAGCAGCATAGGTTTCAAACAACTTTTCGTCTAGGCTGGTTCCAAACGTAGCCGAAAATACAACATATAGAAGGGTTTGAATAACCATCAAATCTAGTCACTTCTTTCGTGATTTTCCTAACGGAAAGATTTGTCAAACCATTCTATAATGGCCGGCTGATACTCCTTGAGGATCGGGTAATCCAGAAATGTATGCCAGAGGAAAAAAAATCGTTTATCCGGACTGGGTCAAAAATGATGAGAGATTTTATATTGATATCGTGATCAATCCTTTAGGCGCCTTCGTCAGCACTCTCACCTTCCCATCAAACAGTATTGTGTCCTCGATCCGCAGACCAAATTTCCCTGTGATATAAATCCCCGGCTCGATAGTGAAGACGTGATTCTTCAGGACAGTATAGTTCGCTTCCGGGAGGTAGGTGGGATGCTCATGCACTTCAATCCCAATCCCGTGGCCGAGAGAATGAATGAATTGTCGGCTATCATCGCCTAATCTCTCTCGCGCCACTTTCTCTAACTCAGCATATGCCTTCCCTTCGGCAACCGCCGCAATGGCGGCTTGCTGTGCAGAAAGGAGTAGATGATACATCTCAACTTCTTGTTTCGCCGGCTTTCCCAAGAACACCACCCTGGTCATGTCCGCACAATAGAATTGATAGCGGGCACCAAAGTCTACCAATAAAAATCCACGCGTCAATTTCGTATTCCCTGTCAGATGATGCGGAATGGCGGCATTCTTCCCCATCGCCGTGATGGTCGGAAAAGAAAGTTCGGCGCCTTGCCGTTTGATGGATTGTTCTAAAAATAAAGCCACGTCTTTTTCCGTGCGAAGTTTTTTCTTTTTTAATTGCGCTAAGAGTTCGGCAAAGGCGTTATCCGTAATCCGACAGGCTTTCTGTATTTTCTTCATCTCTGAGGTAGTTTTCTGCATCCGCAAGGCTCTCAGTGTACTGGAAATATCGATGAATGTGGCGTGAGGATAGGCCGCTTTCAGCTTTTTTGCGATAGTGAGGCTTATCCCTTCGTAATTCAGCCCGACTTTTTTCACCGTTTGGTCGGATACTTGCTGCTCCCATCTTTTCTCGGCAACATGGACAGCCACACCTGAAATTTTTGGAGCTGGATCTAGCTTGCCGACATAAAAACTGGCTCCTTTCGGCTTCACCATCAGAAACGAAAAGGTGGGATTCGTTTGAGTGAAGTAAGAAATATGGACGTCCTGGTCGTAGAAAAAAGCCAGATTGAAATTTTGTTCCCTGAGAAAGGATTGAAGCTGAGAGAGTTTCATAACCGTTTGAATATAGCTTATTTTAATATACTTTTCCCCAGATACTGTTTACTTAATGAATGACGGCTAGGCCAAGATGTTTGTGAGGTAAAGCTACATACTGTTCTTGGAACGGCTTTTCCTTGAAACTGAGTTATCGAAAAAGCCGCCGAGCAAACGGCCAGCCGTCATTCATTCGTTAAGAACACAGTATCTTTTCCCCAAAACCCTTAAAAACCCTAAAAATATGCTTTTCTCATGCAAAAAATAGTGCTGAAGAATGGACTGACAGTCTTATTTGAGCGCAAGCCAGGAAAAGCGGTCGTTATCCAGGTATTGGTAAAAGCAGGCAGCAATCATGAGCAGCCCCACGAACGGGGCATTACTCATTTCATCGAACATATGATCTTTGAGGGCACGTCAAAACGGCCCACCAACCAGCAGATCTCCAATGAGATCGAAAAGATAGGCGGTGATTTTAATGCCTACACTACCAACGAGCGAACCTGCGTGTATGTAAAAGTGCTGGCAAAGCATTTCTCCAGAGCGATGGATGTGCTTTCGGATGTGTTGGCCAACTCTTTGTTCCGGGAGGAAGATATCCGCAAAGAAAAGAACGTCGTGCTCAATGAAATTGATCTGGTGAATGACGAGCCTAAGTTCTATCAATGGGTGGTGCTGCAGAAAACGCTCTTTCAGAAGCATCCCTGCCGATTCCCCACCTATGGAGATAAAAAAATCATCCGGAAATTAACCCAGCAGCAACTCGTAGATTATTTTCAGCGCTGCTATGTTCCAAAAAACATGATCGTCTCTATTGTTGGCAATGTGGACTGGAGAAAAGAGATCCGAAAATTGATGCTGCGAAAAGGAAAAGCCTTGCCGCACCAGACTGTTCGCGAGCCAGGGTTGACGCGGAATGTGGTGGTGAAAGAAAAGCGAAATATTGCTACATCCTATGTGTCCTTGGGCTTTAAGACCGTACCGCGCATCCATCCTGACAGTTACCCACTGGAGGTCATTAACGGTATTTTGGGAAGAGGACAAAGCGGCACGATGTTTACCGAAATCAGGGGGAAAAGAGGTTTGGCGTACGATGTAGGCACACAGCATATTGCAGAGATTAGCTTCGGCTACTTTGCGGCCTATGCCAGCGTGGATGAAAAGAATGTGGACAAAGTACGTGATTTGATGCTGGAAGAATTGCAGAAAATAAAAAGAGTGACGAAGAATCAGGTCAAAGAAGCGCAGGACTTTATTGAAGGGGATTATTATCTGAGTCTGGAAGAGCCGCAGAAAAATGCTGACCAGGTGTTATATTGGGAGCAGGTAAAAGATGCACAACTGCGGGAGGAATAGATCCGGCAGATAAAGAAAGTGACGGCGCAGGACGTCCGGCGAATAGCACAGAAGTATTTCACCAAGTATGTGATGGTCGTATTGGAAGGAAAGTGAGGATGAGATTTGCCTTTTAAAGTCCTTACAGCATAGATACATTCATCTTTTCCTAATACGGCTTTTTACCCCGTATTTTATTAGGCCCAATAGCTTATTTCTTCCCGAATCAAGTTTAATTTCTGCCGCTTCCGGCCGATGCCGCATTCGTTCAAAAGCGTCTGGCTCAACAAAAGTTGAACGACAGCCATTGCAGCGGCAGAGTTGTTTTGTTCCAACTAGATTATACCGCTTCACATTACTGAGGTATTACGGATCTGGCGCGGTCAAATTTGTATGTCAGAATGAAGGATATTATTAATAACTATTGCCAAGTACTAAACAAAGTTTAAAAGTATTGTTTCGCTGAGTCTCAGTATGGGATGGTTTTTCAAAAAAAAGGTAGTACCAAAAGTGCCGATGCCTCCAGCGATGGGGGAATCAGCCTTGCGGCTTCCGCCCAAATTTTCAAGTGAAAGAGTCATCGAGCCGGAGAAAGTCAAGGCGGCAGCCGGTCTTCCTGTAGAAAGGGAGATTGCATCACCAGAGCTGTCTCTGCCGATGCCTCCTACACCAGGGGGAGGAACGATTCCTGATTCTATTTACGTTAAAGTGGAAGTTTATCAGCAGATTTTAGGAGAAGTGGATTCTCTCCGCAAGCAGTTGGGTTTGCTCACAGAAGCGGGTAAGGTTCTGGAGACGTCAGAATACAATGAAGAAGCGAATTTTACCAGGCTGCGGCGCGCGATGAAGATGCTTCACGACGATTTGCTGAAAATCGATAAAGTATTATTCAAATGAGGGATGACCATGGAACGAATGCCGGTATTTGTAAAAGTTGAAGAATATGCCCACGTTCTGGCGATTGTGAAGAACATTCGCAAGAAGCTGGAGGAAGCAAAAGTGACCTTGACCAGGATCAATGAGCTGAAGAACGAAGAAGACCATCAGCTGGAAGTCTGGCACAATAATGTTGCTGAGATTGAGAAGAAAATAGATTTTGTCGACCATAGCCTGAGTGAACCAGAGCAGTTTTAAGATGGCGAAGAAAAAAGCGGTGAAGAAAAAAGTAAGGGTCATAGTTACACCAGCTCTGCCAGCAAGGGAGCGGATGGTGCATTATACAGTAGCGCTTGCTGATCCCAAGATGGTCCGTAAGGATGTGCTGGAAGCGCTTCGGGAGATCATCATTTTCATGCAGGGATATGAGACCTTTCGCAAGATTCAGGAAGAGAAAGTAACGACGTTCCAGCAGCTGCGAACCAAAATAAGGGAGTTAAATTCTTTGATTGAGAACCGGCTGAGGAAGCAGCTGCCGAAGGGTAAACTTAAGCCAGATGCAGCCAAGCAGGAGCATCCATCGATGCCGCATATGGAACAGCCAAGAGTAGAAAAAGAAGAATTGCCTGTGGCCGAAAAGGAAGAAGAAGGACAAGGGCCCTACGAATTAGATGCCTTGGAGAAGCAGTTGCAGGACGTGGAGCAGCAGCTGAAGAATTTTGGGAGTTAATTTTATAAAAGAACAGTTACTTTTTCTTTTCGATGTGGGCGTGCCGGAGTGGCCAATGTGCTGTTGCACGGCTTAACGGGATAGACTCAAGGTACGGGGATGATGAGTGCTCGGTGGAGTGCTATGACTAAACCCATATAAGTCATCTATTGGCTTAGTGCCTACGCAGGTTCGAATCCTGCCGCCCACATTTATTATGTTTAATAGGGGCTGATCGTGGCAAACTGCCCTTATGCGCGGTGACTACACCTACTTTTCCGTTGCTTGGAAAAGGGTGGGAAACTCATACAAAATAAAAACTGTGTATCTCAATAAATAGGTGGTGTACCATGAAATGTGATGAATGTGGAAAAGGCATGTTACGTGAAAGTAAAGTAGATTATATCCTGCTGGGACAAAATTTAGGTAAATTTGATGCTTTAGTATGCGACCATTGCCAAGAAACCATTTTTCTAGGTGAAACTTTAGATCTTATTGAACAAAAAGCAAAAGAGAAAGACCTCTGGGGCATTGCGGCAAAAACGCGCATCGGAACTTCGGGAAATGCTCTGGATGTGAAGTTACCAAAGCAAATCGTGAATTTCTTGCATCTGAAGAAAGGGCAGGAAGTGTTGATCGAACCTATCGATCAGAAAAAATTCCAGGTGGCCATCATGGGGTGAAAGCCCGACCGTCCGCATTTTTTAAAAAAAATTACCTCCTGAAAGCCGCAATACTTTGGACTGGCGGAAAAGATTCCTACTTAGCGTTAATGTATGCTCAAAGACAGCATAATGGGGATTAGGAAGAACGTCTCTTCAAAAAAAATGTGCAGGTTCATAATCAGTTTAGACTTTTAACTTTAATATATTCAGTTCTGGTTCCTAAGAATAGGTTAATCTTTATCCTGACTACCAGAAATTTGAATACTCCAACACCTTTTTAAATCATGACCCTTTTCTTTCCCCCATGCCTATCGAAATCTGCACCATCGGTGGATATTCTTCCACCAGCGGGAATTCTACCGCTATTAAAGTCGGTGAGGAAGTGGTCGTCTTGGACATGGGACTGCACATGGAGAATTATACTCGATATACTGAAGATGAGGATGTAAGCGCCTTGCAGTATGACGAATTGCTGAAAGTCAAAGCCGTTCCTGATTATCGCTTCATTTCCGACTGGAAGAGCAAAGTTATCGGCATTGTGCCAAGCCATGGCCATCTGGACCATGCCGGAGCGGTTCCTTTTTGTGCGTCGCAGTTTCCCAAAGCGCCCATCGTCTGCACTCCGTATACCACAGAAGTCCTAAAGAGCATTCTTGCCGACGATAGAATTCATCTGCCCAATAAAATCGTGTCCGTAAATCTCAATTCTTCATACAAGCTGTCTAAAAATATCAAGGTGGAATTCATCTACGTCACCCATTCTATCCCTCACGCCTCTCTGGTGGTGCTGCACACGCCGCAGGGTAAAATCGTCTATGCCAATGATTACAAGTTTGATAAAAGTCCCACGCTGGGGCAGCCGCCTAATTTTGAGCGCTTGAAGCAGCTGGGCAAAGAAGGGGTAGCCGTCATGATTGTTGAATGCCTGTATGCCCATGAACACAAAAAAACGCCGTCTGAATCGGTGGCCAAAGAAATGCTCAAGGATGTGATGCTCGGTGTACATACCGAAGGCAAAGGCATGATCGTGACGACGTTTTCATCCCATTTGGCCCGATTAAAAAGCATCATCGAATTAGGCAGGAAATTGCACCGCGAGGTCATTTTTCTCGGCAGATCCCTCGCCAAGTACGTCGAAGCGGGCGAAAAGATCCAATTGATAAATTTCCAAGGCGACATTACCTTAGAGAAGCATCGCGACAAAGTGGAAAAAGCCTTGCGCCGGGTGATGAAGACGGGAAAAGAGAAGTATCTGCTCGTGGTAACTGGCCATCAGGGCGAGCCAAAAGCCTTATTATCCAGATTGGCACGTCGGGAATTACCCTGGGAGTTTGACAAAGGCGATGTGGTTATCTTTAGCTGCTCAATCATTCCAGTGGAATTGAATCGCCTGAATAGGGAGAAATTAGAACACGAGCTGACGGCGCAGGGAGTGCGCATTTTTCGGGACATTCACGTCTCGGGACACGCTTCGCGCGAGGACCATCGCGATCTTATAGAATTTCTCCAGCCAGGGCACATTATTCCGGGGCATGCCGCCTCCGAAAAGCAGAGTTTTATCGCTTCTTTAGCGGAAGAGATGGGTTTTAAGTCAAAAAAGCAGATACATCTGATGGAAGATGGAAAAAGGCTAGTTTTGTGACTGTTCTTGACAATATTTTTTAACGTCGGAAAAGATCCCTCGTGTTTCCAAAATCCTGGCAAATGTTTCCCGACCGAGATAAAGTCCCGGTCTTTTGGTCAGGATTCGGCCCGAAGAATGAGATTGTAAGTCGTCACGAAGAACATTCAAGACTTTGACCCCAGCCAATTCTAGTACAGCAATACAATCCTCAAGGCTGTAATATACTCCCGTTTCTTCTATCGGCAACGGTTTTCGAGCTTTTGTCCTGATAGCTACTGGCTGGAATGCTTCATAATTTTTGGCCAAATAGTCATAGAGTATTTTTCTTGCCGAAAATGTTCTTTGCCTTTGAGATGAGGAAGATGAGCCCTCAGGCAGATTAAACGAGGAACCATAGGTGAAGCCAACATCCATGAATACCTGCAGATGATTGCCTCTTTTTAAAGCTTGCGAAGCATGGTGCCGTTGAAAAGTTCTGTAGCCGCTCGCCAAGTCGCTTTCTTACGAACATCTTTCGCTGCTCTGTGCTCGCACTATCTGACGGCAGAACTTTTCAATATGGCTGATAGCAGGTAAGAGAGTATATGTGCTAAATAACCGAACATTCTAGCTAATCTTTTTTATTTCTTTTCTTATTTCCATTCTTTTTATACCCTAGTCACACTGATAGCCAAAAACGTGCTGTATAAAACTAGGGCAAACTCAGGTGATCACTGTTCTAATCTTCCTATCGACTTCTTGGTGATTATTATACTGCAGCTGTGATGTTCGTCGCAGAATTTCTCGCACTGCTCTGCTGCTTTCTTGTCTGAGTAGAGGAAATTGCAGTGTTCGCAAAGATAAAGTGTTTTGACCATTAGTTTGGCTTTTAACCCTAGCGGATTACTTTTACCCAATCGCGCAACCCGTAATCGCGCCCAGTGTCTCAAAGCTCTGCACTTTTTCATGCCATTGGCCATTGATAACCCAAGTGGGGCGAGTGCGAATGCCGGAAAGCTGGCTTTCGTCTTTGTAATTGACGTACTTAAACGATTTTCCGAACATATTGGCTTGACCCTGCGTATATTGGCACCATTTAATTGCACCATACATTACCGCACCTTTATCAGTAAGGCATTTGGCAAAATCATCATATGAGCCGGGCGTAAGGAAATAATAACCAGCGTAACCAACTCCTCCGATAACAACGATGAGGCTGATTAACACCGCAAGAAGCCAAGTGCGTTTTTTCTTTTTAGCTTGCTGCTCCGCATGCTGCTGGAACTGCTGCTCGCGCTGCTGCTGGTATTGCTGTTGCTGTTCCTGATGTTTTTGCTGGTTAAATTGCATGTTTAACGTTGCCTAACCGCAGCCGCCGCCGATCGGTCCGCTTGGCGGAGGAGCACTATAGCCGCCGGTTGTTCCACAGCCGGCTATCACCAGAACAGCCAGCATTAACACGACCATCAAAATTTGGTACTTATGGGTTATAATCCAGTTTTTCATGACGCACCTCGAAATGTTTTAGGTATTGGAAGTGGCAGTGGTATATTAATTTTATGACTTTCCCCATTCTTTCCCTATTTTTGGAAATAGTTTTTAAATGAGAATAAAAATAAGAGACTTATGAAAGAACCCTGTGACACCTGCGATCGAACACCTGTCCCGCAAAGAATACAAGAATTTGTTTCAGATAGAGCCAAATTCCATCTCGAATGGCAGATGCTGCAGTATATGGGATTGACCTTCCTCCTGCTTTTACTTCTGGCAGCCGTTCTCTATGTAGCCGTATGGAAAGACCTGCCGAGGTTCTGGACGAAACAGGGCATCTGGATACTTTATCTCATTATCACTGTTGTCTTTACTGGCGGAGCGATCTGGCATCTGAAAGCCTACCGCGCGAAGATTGATTCCATGACCGGCATGATGATCGGGATGACTGTCGGCATGCAGACGGGCATGATGTTGAGCGTGATTATCGGCTCGACCAATGGGATGTTCATGGGCGGCTTGTTGGGAATGGTATTTGCCGTGGCGATGGGCGTCTATACTGGGAAATGTTGTGGGATCATGGGCATTCTACAGGGAGCGATGGCTGGCGTGATGGGCGGCACGATGGGCCCGATGATTGCCTTGATGATGCGAAATGATCATATTTTGTGGTTCATGCCGCCGTTTATGATTATCAATGTGCTTATTTTATTGGGAATGTCCTACATGTTATATGAAGAAGTGGTGGAGAAAACGGAAAAGATAGAAAAAACGCCGATGGATTTTGGGACTTTTTTTTCATATTGTTTGATCGTCACGATAGTGTTTGGACTCGTGATTTCATTTGGCTACAAATCGGCCTTTGTGGCTTAGGAGGGAAACATGAACAAAATTAAGATTATGGGAGTGGTAGTGGTCATTGGTATTTTGGCCTTTGCTGGATGGAGTTGGCTGTCACAGGATAAGCAGCAGGCCTTCGATCGGGAAAAAATTCTTGCGGCGTCGAATGCCGCAGCAGTAGTGCAATTGCCGGAAGATTATGATACTGAAGACGTACAGGTACGGCATTTGAGCTGGGGAAAATTAAATTATTATCCGGAGATGATTACCGTGAAGGCAGGGAAGAAAGTGCAATTGGTGGGAGATTTAGAACGATTGCAGGGCTGTTTCAGGTCATTGACGATTCCAGATCTAAAGGTGAATGGGCAATTCGCTGAAGGAAAAGAAACAGTTGAATTCACGCCGACGCAGAAAGGAACGTTTGGCTTCGGCTGCTCGATGGGAATGGGGAATGGAAGGCTGGTGGTGGGATAAGATGCGAAGTACTATAAACGGCGTGGGGATTGGTTTTGGCGTAACCGGAGCGCTATTTGTTGTTTTGGGAGGCGTTACCGGTATCCTTCCAAATCCGCTATTTATCAGAATGACTGCAATACAATGGCATGATTATTTATTCTTACTTTTGACATCCGTATTAAGTGGAATTTACTGTGGTGTGTGGTATCATAAAAAAAAGACAAGAAGAGCATGTAATTATGTTGCTACAGGGGGAGTGTTTGGAGGTCTTTTTTCTTTTGGATGTGCGGTTTGTAATAAACTGTTGGTATTATTGCTAGGAGTGAGCGGAGTTATGACCTACTTTATGCCATTCCAACCTTTTCTGGGGATGACGAGTGTTGGTCTGCTTAGTTACGGAATCTATAAACAGGTGAAAGGGTGAGATTTCAAAAAAGTATTATTGTGCTCCTTTTGCTTATCATTATTGGGTGTGCCTCCAACATAGAGAAAAATGGTTCTTTGACACCTGCGACAGTAGTTGAGTTGTATTTCAAAGCCTGGAACCTACAAGACTATGAAACAATGTATAGATTAATTTCTGATGGATTTAAAACAATAGAGCCCAGCGCAAAGACAATTGATGATTTTACGACGTATGCGAAGGCGCAGGGAATTACGACAGTGAAAATTGATTCAATCCAAGAGAAGAGTAATGATGGTATTACTGCTGGTGTTTATTATAAAGTTAGATTTGTGACTCAAAACAAAGAGGTTCCATTTGAGGGTACATTTACCTTGAAATATAGAGCAAATGATGGTGTTCCTGGATGGAAACTAATCCACCCTTATGGAACAAACGTTGATCTGTCTCCTTAAACATCTTTAACCATGAAACAAATCATTCAAAAACCATATTGGTACTGGCTGTTGGGTATTTTTATAATCTATATTGGGTTAAACGTGTATATCAGTGAATTCTACATCACTGCTCAATACCTTTCGACGTATGCAAATCAGATCCATTGGGGAAAATTGATTCTGGGGATGGTATTTACGGTCGTTATTGGTGCGTTGGTGTCGGTCAATATGGTCAGCGGGTATATTCGCTGGAAAGAACGGCAGCAGATTAAAAAGTCTGGTGCGCTGGCCTGTGCCGGCACGATTGGCGGCTTAGCAACCGGCGTGTGCAGTTCCTGTGTAACATCTGTATTTCCATTGGTGCTGGGTTTGTTTGGAGTCAGTTTTTCGTGGGTCAGTTTGCCCTTTCAAGGGTTGGAAGTGCAGGTGTTGATGATTGGATTGCTCGCAGGGAGCCTGTGGTGGATGGGGAAGTGAATGTACAATTAGACTACGACAATATGAAAGCGGGAATCTCATTACTGGGCGCATTTAAACCAAATTTATTGTAAGAGTACTTTAACCTTATCGCAAAGCATCGAGTTTCCCAACGAGCGCATCATGCACTTCTTTCTTCTTCCCGGTTGATAACGAAAACAGTATCTTTTCAATCATGGCTTGAGAAATAGTAAAAATATAATTGAGTTTTATAACGCTGTCTTTTATCGCCCCATCTTTCTTCAGTAAAGAAACACCTTTCATATCAGTGTTGCTGGTGATTCCGGCAACAATGACATTGCCAAGTTCTTCAAACAGAACCAGAGCAGGCCGTTTCTTTACCTCGAACGTATCAGCAAATTGGATCTCTGCAAGGACAACATCGCCGGATTTAAGCACGTTCCCAGGCCTCGTCTTCGGCGTTATCCCACAGCTCTTTCATCTTTGCCTGCTGGATTTTGTGCAAAAATTCATCATACTGATTGCTTTTCTTCACCGTCTGGAAGATTTTTACCATGTGCCTGATCAACTCATTGTAGGTTTGCCGGGGATATTCCTGCGCCTCTTTGAGGGATTTAACCAATGATTTGTCTACTTGTATGGTTGTCGTGGTCATTATATATCGCTTATAGATAGCTATAACAGGTTATGTATTTAAACCTTTCTATCTCTACTATTTCTCCGCCTTGCGCTTCGCTTCGACTCGGAGTGATTGATGATAAAATTCGTTCCACAACCTTTAAATATATGAACCATTTTTCATATGAAAATGGATTCATGTAAAACCTTGTCCGCACTTCCGCAAGCCTATAAATTATTCTTTAATACCTTAGCCAATGACAGCCGGTTAAAAATAATCAACATCCTCCGGAATAAATCAAAAAACGTCAGCGAGATCTGCAAAGCGGCCGGCTTCGAGCAGAGCCTGGTCTCCCACAACCTTAAAATACTGGAATATCATGGCATGGTCTTCATGGAGAAAAAAGGGAAATTCCGCTATTATACCGTCAACAAAAATACCATTCAGCCTTTGTTAGAACTCATCGATGCACACATGAAAAAATACTGCTGCAAAATTCTGGAGGGAACACGATGAAAACGGAACGAAAGACCTTGGCCATCCAAGGGATGCATTGCGCCAGCTGCGCCAATAAGATTGAAAAAGCACTCCTGCACTGCCAGGGCGTGCAGAAAGCAGTCGTGAATTTCGCCACGGAAAAAGCCATGGTGGAATACGATTCCACAAAAACTAAACCAGAGCAGCTGGTGCAGGCAGTAGAAGGAGCAGGTTATAAAGTCATTCTTCCGCAGAAAAGCAATATCCTCCATCTTAAAGTTATCGGCATGGACAATGATCATTGTGTGAGTACCGTCGCCGGAGGATTGAAAAACGTAAAAGGGATTCTCAGTAAAGAATTAACCACGACGGAAAAAGCCACGATTACCTATGACCAGACCAAAATTACGCCACTGCAGATCGTGCAGGCAATCAAAGATGTCGGCTATCAGGCCCTGGAAAAGAGTGCACCTGTAGATACGGAACGGCTCGCACGGGAAAAAGAGATGAGCGGCCTGAAATGGAGAACGGTCGTTGCGGTCATACTGGCTGTTCCGCTGATAGGTCTGTCGATGCTGGCTCCGTCTCTCGGCATCCCTCTGCCGTCGTGGATGGAGAACAACCTTGCACTGATTGAATTTCTGCTCGCCACACCCGTGATGATTGCCGGCTCATTATTCTTCTCCCGGGGAATCGGATCAGTAATAAAAGCAAAAACGGCGACTATGGACACACTCGTTGCGCTGGGAACAGGAACAGCATATGTTTATTCGCTGTTCATCTCTATTTCTATCTGGACAGGCGAGGCCAAGTACTCGGCGCACGACTTATATTATGAAGTAGCGGCATTACTGATTGCGTTTATTCTCCTTGGGAAATATCTGGAAGCGATGGCCAAAGGAAAAACTTCCGAAGCCATCAAGAAATTGATCGGACTGCAGCCGAAAACTGCCCTTGTCCTGCGCGGCAGGAAGGAGGTCGAAATTCCCATTGACCAAGTGAAAGTCGGTGACGTGGTAATCGTAAAACCAGGACAAAAAATTCCCATTGATGGAGTTGTGCTGAGCGGCCATTCGACGATTGATGAAAGCATGGTCACAGGCGAGAGTATTCCTATCGAAAAACAGAAAGGAAGCAAAGTCATTGGTGCAACCATCAACAAAGCCGGAGCGCTGACGATAAAAGCGACCAGCGTCGGAGCAGATACACTCTTGGCGCAAATCATCAAACTGGTCGAAGAAGCACAGGGAAGCAAAGCGCCCATCCAGAAACTTGCCGACCGTGTTTCAGCATATTTTGTGCCCGTGGTCATCGTCCTTGCCTTAGGCTCATTTTCATTCTGGTATCTCTGGGGATTAGGCACAGCCTTTGCGTTGGAAACGTTGGTGGCCGTATTGATCATCGCCTGCCCCTGCGCTATGGGTTTAGCCACACCAACGGCAATTATGGTCGGTACGGGGAAGGCTGCCGAGCAGGGCATTCTGATAAAAAGTGCGGAAGCCTTGCAAAAAGCCCAGGAAGTAAACACGATTGTGTTTGACAAAACCGGCACGCTGACGAAAGGCAAACCAGAAGTGACCGATCTTATTCCAATGAACAAATTTACTAAGAAAGACCTTTTACTTTATGCAGCGATTGCGGAAAAACGCAGCGAGCATCCCCTGGCGGAAGCAATCATAAAGAAAGCAGAAGAGAGAAAACTTGCAGTTGCAGCGCCGCAGCGCTTCTGGGCAATTTCCGGAAAAGGATTAGAAGCTGTCTATAACAAGAAAACCATTCTGCTGGGGAACAGAAGATTGATGGAAGACAAAAGTATCGGGATTAAAGGTATAGGGCAGGAGATGGAGAAGTTAGAAGATCAGGGGAAAACCGTGATGATCGTGGCGGTGGATAAGAAAGTTGCTGGGTTGATTGCCGTCGCCGATACGCTAAAAGAGCATTCCAAAGATGCGGTAGAACTGCTGCAGAAGCTCAAGAAAAGAGTAATTTTAATGACTGGCGATAATCAGCGCACCGGAAATGCGATCGCTCGCCAGCTTGGCATCCGTGAAGTGCTGGCGGAAATTCTTCCTGCGGATAAAGCCAAAGAAATCCAGAGACTACAACAGCAAGGACGAAAAGCAGCTATGGTAGGAGATGGTATTAATGATGCGCCGGCGTTAGCGCAGGCAGACGTAGGGATTGCCATGGGAACTGGTACAGACGTAGCGATTGAATCTGGAGATATTGTGCTGATTAAAGGAGACCTGCGGGATGTCGTCACAGCCCTGGACCTAAGCAAATTTACGATGCGAAAAATCAAGCAGAATTTGTTCTGGGCCTTTTTCTATAATGCCCTGGGAATTCCGGTTGCCGCGGGTATTTTATATCCGGTGACGGGATGGCTGCTCAGCCCGATTATTGCCGGAGCGGCGATGGCCTTTAGCTCAGTGTCGGTACTGAGCAACTCGCTGTCGATGAAACGGTATAAGCCGAAGTGGTGAAGCAAGATGATCCTCAACAAGCTTGAATTCATCCTGATGAACAACCCCGTACGCCGGTGGATTCAGAACAAGATCGAAGTAAAGGAACTTCACCGTGTATCTTCTCTCCAGAAAAACAAAGTTATCTTAGAAATCGGATGCGGAAGCGGCAATGGCACCCGTCTAATCAAAAAATATTTTTCTCCTAAGAAGATTTATGCGATAGATTTAGATCCACGAATGATCAATCTGGCCAAGAAAAATGTTCGAGATCCCTCAATTACATTTGAAGTTGCGAGTGCGACAAAACTGCCGTACCACAACAGCCAGTTCGACGCTGTTGTTGATTTTGCTATCATCCACCACATCCCCAATTGGAAAGATTGTTTAGAGGAACTAAAGCGAGTTTTAAAACCAAATGGGGAATTGATTGTAGAAGATTTATCTATTGAAACCTTCAGTACCGCCATCGGGAGAATATATAAGAAAGTGCTGACGCATCCGTATGCCCAGATGTATACTGAAAAGGAATTTATTGAATATTTGCAGAAGATAGGATTTACGATTACGCACCATAGATCACATCACTCTTTTCATTTGATTAAATACTTTAATGTGATTGCAAAAAAGAAGTGAGAAAATGAAATAAAAAGGAGGTGAACAATGGCAAAAAAAGAAGCGAATGAAAAATGCGGACAACTGAATGCGAAAGCCTTGGCAGTCGCTTTAGGTGGCTTGTGGGGAGCGTATGTCTTCATCTTGGGCATAATCTTAACGATTTTCCCGAACGCCAAGTTTTTCTGGGTAAGTAAAGAACTGTTAGGAATGCTGGCGACGCTTTATCCGGGATATGCGGCCACGTTTACGGGGAGTATTGTTGGTCTGTTGTGGGGTATTTTGTGTGGAGCCGTTGGTGGGCTACTGATAACCTGGCTCCATAACTGGGCATTAGAAAAATATTGTGAATAAGAGGTGAAATGATGAAACAAAATTTAGGTAAGCTTGATAGAATTTTTAGGTTTGTGTTGGGAGTGTGGTGGCTCAGCCCATTGGCGCCGCAATTCACGGCAGTGTGGCTGAACTGGGTCATCTTTATTGTGGGATGGATAGCCCTCATTGAAAGTATGCTTGGCTGGTGCGGGCTGCATAGTATTTTTCACATCAACAATAAAAATCAGTAAAGATTAAACAAAAATAAAATTGGACTGAGAAGGGGAGGTAAACCATGTTTGGACTATTTGCAAAGAAAGATCCTGTCTGCGGGATGAAACGGGAGAAAGGGAAAGGTATTGAAAAGGACGGAAAATGGTTCTGTTCTGAGGCGTGTGTGAAGAAGTTTGAGACTGGCAGCGCGAAAGCCGGCATGAAAAGTGGTTCCTGCTGCGGAGGGCATTGATGCCTATTCCGGCGAAGGCACAGCAAAACATTTCTTTCTTTGATAGATGGGCGAAAAGTTATGACTTTCCCCTATTTCAATTTTGGATGAAAAAATTCCATCGGCCAGTCCTACAAGAGATTGATTATTCCAAAAAACAAAGTATTCTGGATTTAAGCTGTGGGACGGGAGAACTGCTAAAAGAAATACAATCGCGAGATCACTTGGAGAAATTAAAATTGTCGGGAATAGACATTTCGCAAAAAATGTTGGCGGCGGCGAAAGATAAACTGTCAAAGAAGGCCAATCTTATTCTTGGCGACGTTCATGATCTTCCGTTCAAAACCAATTCCTTTGAAGACGTGATCAGTACGGAAGCATTTCACCATTATTACGACCAATCTGGCGCATTACTAGAAATGAAACGGGTGGTAAAGAGAGGAGGAAAAGTCATAGTTGTTGACGTGAACTTTTTTCTTCGTTTCATTCATTTTTTATTTGAAACGTTTGAGACAGGATGTGTAAAAGTCAATAATAAAACAGAAATGAAAAGATTGTTTGACAATCCGCCGATCGCGTGCGTGTATAGTGTAAGGCGGACTTTGTTCCAGCCGTGGATGTAAATATCCGGATGATGGCCTTCCTGCTCGGCGATTTTTCCGGCTTTATTCACAAAATCAAGGGCTTTTTTGAAATTCTTGAATGTGAAATCTTTTTCTAATTTGTTCTCTGCCACTCTCCAGCCTTTGATCTGCTGCAGGAGAAGCGTATATTCTTTGAGGGTTAAAGGCTGTATGCCGCCTTCGCAGGGAAGGCATTTCTTTTGGGTGAGGGCCATGATGAAAGAAAAAAGAAAAGAACTATTAAAGCTTTACTGCACGATCAGCTTCCCGCGGGTGTGGAAATAATCTCCACAGGAACTGCAGTAATAGAGGAACGTGCCGCGTTTGTCAGCAACGAATTCGATGTCGGTGGTTTTTCCTGACGTTAATTGTTCGTGTATTTTGTATTCGGCAATGTTGAATGTGTCGTCGACGTCTTTGCTCCTGATGCGGAGTACGACTTTATCGCCTTTGCGGACGGTAATCCGATTCGGATCGAAGGAGTTTTGGGCTGCTTCCATCTCCAGTTCTGTTCCGCTGGGAGCGCTGACAGCAGCAGTTATTTCCTCTTTCGGCTCTGGAACGGCGGCTGCCGCTTCGTTCTGTACGTTCTGTAATGGCGCTGATGCTGGTTCTGGTGTTGAGGATGTTAGTGTTTTAGAGCTACACCCCAGTATTAATACCAGTAAAGCAATACCTATCAATAATTTTAGTCTCATGGGTACACCTCAAAACCAGCTGGCAAAAGGCGGTTATTTAAAGATTATGGGTCTGAAGAATCTACTTGAGTTCCTGAGAAAGCCAAGAAAGATAACTAATATTGGCATCCGCTTTTAATTTTAAAATGCAAGGTACGGCGTAGGAATGCAGCTTTTTGACTTCTTCTTGGATCTTCTTCCAGTTTTGTTCCGTCGTTTTACAGAGAGAAACGTATTCTGTACTTTGCTCGATCTTTCCTTTCCACCAATAGGCGCTCTGGACGGGGAAAAAAGTAGCGCAGGCAATGAAGCGTTTTTTGAGCAGATGGGTTACAATTTTCCTGGCCTCAGCGTTAGAGGGGTAAGTTACATACACTAGGATCATGGGCAAACCAAAGCAAAAGGTATTTATAGGCTTTTCGTCTTCTTCTGGATATGAAAGTCCCTTTGTTTACGGAAAGCTGGCTGATCCTGAAAAAGAATAAAGTGCTCTTTGTGCCAAATGTACTGCTCTTTGCCATTCAATTGTCCTTATTTGGGGCATGGTTATGGCTCAGCGGCATCGGTGAAGTGGTAATTCAAAATGATTTCCGGCGCTTTTTGGATTTAATTGCTTCGGGAAAGCCGGTTATTTTCTTTGTAGTGTATTTATTCATTGGCATGCTGATTGAAAACTTTATTCTCACGGCTAAATACGGCCTGATTAAAGGCGTGCTGACCAAAGGAAAGACCTCGCTGAAGGAAGGAATGCAATTTGCCCAACAATATTATTGGACGAGTTTAGGGATTCATGTGACCAGTACACTGATTGTGGTGATCCCATTATTATTGATAGCGATAGTCTTGTTCTTGCTGCTGCCGGTAAGTAAACTAGTAGCAGTGGCTTTGTTCATTCCGCTGGCGCTGATGTACCTGGCGTATATCACCATCCGGTTGCTGTTTGTCTATCCGGTGATGGCGTTTCATAAAAAAGGCGCGTACAGTTCCCTAAAAGAAGATTTCCATTTTGTAAAGACGCATCTGCATCATACCTTTGTCACCTGGCTGATTTTGGTAGGCGTGCTGATTATCGTATCCATCATGAAAGCAAATGCCGGATTCGTGACCGAGTTGCTGTACGGGCAGTTATTCTTTTTGGGATTGGTGGGCGTGTTCGTGATTTTGGCATTAGAAATTCTTGTTTCCGTGTGGGAGCACGTGTTTATTTTCAGGAGTTATCTGGCAGAAAGAAGGAAGAGCCGTGGTCTGAGCGAAGCGAAGGAGTAATGAGTTTTAGATTCGGTTTATTTCTTTCGTTGAAATCTCCCCTCTAAATCGCTCTTCAAACAAACTGGCTACTCTCTTCCGGAGCAGATAGGTATCGGCATTCTGGACGTATGCCATCCATCCCTCCATAAAATCGTAGACATTGTCATAGCTAATCTTTCCTCTGTCGTAATATTGGCATATCCCGTGAAATTTCCGATAAAAATTTCGAACATTCTTCAGCTTTATCAGCTTATGGTGCGGAAAAATCTTCAGCCCTAAAAATTCCGTTCCTCGTGGCAATGGCACTATTCGGGACTTTGTTGGATGAAGCTCAAGAGTGGGATTTTTCTGCAGAAAACTACTTATTACTTGAAATATTTTTTCCAATTCCTTCCTTGAGTTATGCAATATAACAAAGTCATCTATAGCGAAGATAATATTTTACTTTGAGTGTATGCTTCACAAAATGGTCTAATCCATTCAGACACACGTTAGCGAAGAACTGAGATGTCAAATTACCCAGGGGTATGGTATTTCCTCAATTCTTCCCGTTGCATAATTTGGTTATACAATTCTAAAGCTTCTCTTCCGGTAATAATCTTATGTGCTGTTGCATTTATTCCTGGATTTGTTCCAGCTTTATAGAGTGCCAGAGTGTCAATGCGTCCACCATCACTTCCCACCAACTCGGTAGCCCCGTTTCCTTCATTCTTGCTAATCACTATTGTCCCCACTTTTCCACCATCACTTCCCGCCCAATAGGCAACCCAGTCTCCTTTATTCTCGCTAATCACTATTGTCCCCACTTTTCCAGCATAACTTCCCGCCCCGTGGGCAGCCCAGTCTCCTTTATTCTCGCTAATCACTATTGTCCCAACTTGTCCATTATCACTTCCCGCCCTGTGGGCAGCATTGGCTCCTTTATTCCCGCTAATCACTATTGTCCCCACTTGTCCACCATCTCTTCCCGCCCACTCAGCAGCCCCGTCTCCTTTATTCTTGCTAATCACTATTGTCCCCACTTGTCCTTTATAACTTCCCGCCCACTCGGCAGCCCAGTCTCCTTTATTCTCGCTAATCACTATTGTCCCCACTTGTCCTTTATAACTTCCCATAAAAGCGCAGGTATCTGTTCCAACAACATTTTTCACCCGGACAGTATCTGCTCTCTCTGCATAATAGAACAAATACGAAAAGGAATTTTCATAAAGATCAATCTCAATATTCGCGGTTCTTCTTTTCTTATGCGCCCTTTCAGTCAGAAGATGTAATAAAACACCCGTATACAAACCTAAAGCTTGTGCTTCATTTTTATCATAGTTATTATTCGCTTTGGCTAAAACCAATGACTGCAAATCCGCAGCGGTGAATGGTTCTATCTCCCGCAAGGAGCGGTAAAGAGGAACGTAAATCCCTGATTTAATCTCCTTCCACGATTTATCAGCAAACTTCCCCGCAAATTCTGTTACTGCTTCTTTTTCCCGCTGCAGCAATTGCTCTAGTGTAGTTGCTTTTCTTTCCTGCACGTCCCGTTCTTTCTGTATTCCTTTAAGGTCGTCAAAGAGGGGCATGGTGTTCACCTTATTACTTCTAACACCATCTTTCCTAGAGGATGATCAACCTGTTCTAAAATTTGCTTCGCTTCAGCAAGGTTGCCGCTTTCTTCCTGATTAAGAATTCTGATGGCTTTTCGCACCTGCTGAAATCCCCTTTTTTCTGTAAGCGCAGCATAATTCTCCCAGGTTCTTTCAATGATCTGCCGGGCGCACTCCATCCGCACCGGGAGTTTCCGAGGCTCGGACAATACTTTCTGGAAAAATTCTTCTTCCGGCTTAAGGCGCCGGGCAGTAGTGTACACAAAGGCTGACTTCAGGTCTTCTACCTCTACCTTTTGTTTTCCGGTGTACCAGGCAATAGCCTGCCCCAAGCAAGTCCAGTCCTGAAGGAACCGCCCAGTTAATGATTCTTTCAGCAAGGTTCCGGCATAAGCTTGGTCATGCGTATCATCAGAAGGAGGATCGTCCAGCCGCAGCCGGCCATATTTACAGCTGTGGATAAGCTCCGCTAGTGTAGAGTAGAAAAACAGCCGCGCTTCCGGGTCAAAAGGAACGCTCTCAACTTCTTTCTGGATACTTTTCATGCTGCCATTGTGGATGAAGGGAACCCCTCTCTTGCTGAGAGCTTTCACCATTTCATCCTGCATATGCTGGATTTTCTCCTGCACCGCCGGAGCATCATTCTTGTGCTTCTGGTAAAATTCCAAGAGACTCTGAACTTTCTCTTCTAGCCCCAGCAGGCTCTGGATATTCCTTTCCGCGTTGCGAACCAGCTGGTCATGCCGCACCGGATTATAGTGCGGCGGTTCCAGCACTGCACTATAAACATCTACCAGATTATCATTCAGCAAGAAAGTACCGCCATGGCTTTCCGGGTTGCAGGAGGAATTCATAGGGCAGCTGAAAGACCAGGCTTCCGGCGACTGATACCAGTTTGGTCTTGCCGGTTCCGCGTTCACCCTCCAACAGCGTGTTCTTTCCCAGGCAGGAATTCAGCAGCAGTAGAGTAGTAGTAATCGGAAAACAGCTTTGTCTGCTGCTGGAATCTTTAAAAGTGTAGATATCACGGGGCACTTCCGCAATAAAGTTCTGAGTGCAATAATCCACCATTCCCCGGATTTTATCCTGATAGGTCGTCATAACCACCTTAGAAAGCCCCCCCCCTTTATAAATCTTTTGTTACTGTTTAGTGGTTCTGTATTTAAGGACGGTTACCTCTTGCTGTGTTGCATAATTAACTCATAGTTCTATTATCTCTACTGCCCTTATACTTCCCCGTATTGTTTTAGTGTTTTGTAGGCCCAAAACTTGACCGCGGCTTCCTGTAAGATGCCAATTTCCGAACGTGCATGAATCTGCTCACCAAACATACGCTTTACGGCACTAAATCTAACAAGTACTCGCCTCTTTTTACGAGCTGCCTGTCGTTTTTCTTCCAATCTCCGGTATCAACGTATTTCTTTCCCCACCTTTTCTTTTTAGCCATTGAAAACACCTCTTTAGATATCTACATTATATAAAATAATGTAAAGGTTTATATACTTATTGGTATTTCTTGACAGAATGAAGAAAAAAGTGATTGTCTTGTACGATTTGAAAGATAAGTCAAATGCAGAAAGAACAAGAATCATTCAAATGTTGTATAGTCATCGAGAGAAATCAAACTACACTTACGCTTATCAAAGAAAAGGGTTGCTCAATAATTTTAATATTGAGAAATCTAAGAAAACTGCACTTCTTGTAAAAAATAAAAATGATCTTGCTAAAATCTCAGAGATTCTCCAAAAACTAAAAGTGAGGTTTGAAGTGGTGCAAGGCTAAAGAATTATGCAACACAGCAGGTACTATTTAAAGCTTTCTGGTGTTACTACTCCAGTGTAAGATTTATTTTTCAGCAAGCTGCTCTTGTACTTTTCCGGCTGGAACGCCTGCATCCTTTTTATTCCCGGAAACAAACCAAGAATTGCTAACTTCTTCTCCACCACCTTTTCATCCACTTTCTGATCATATCCTAAACACAAAACATCCGGCTTTTTCTCCTGGATGATGCGGAAATGATCGTCGGGATAGCCCAGCACGGCTTCGTCGACAAGGGATAAAGCTTGCACCGCCTCTAGCCTTTGCTGCTCGTTATGGCGTAGTTTTTTACGTTGTTTTCTCTTCGTATAATCTCGCGCCACAA
Organism: Candidatus Woesearchaeota archaeon; assembly: GCA_016185625.1. Taxonomy (GTDB): domain Archaea; phylum Nanobdellota; class Nanobdellia; order Woesearchaeales; family GW2011-AR9; genus JACPND01. Next base: position 29,400 of record JACPND010000018.1, read on the forward strand.
CCACAATCAAATAATCTCCATATTTCTTCGCCTGTTCAAGATAGTTCAGATGTCCGGGATGCAGGATATCAAAGGTGCCGAAGCACATGACGGTTTTCATGGTTTAATGTTTTGAATAGATGTTATCGTGATGATCGTAGTCTAAAAAGAAGACAATGTCAGTATTAGATTCATATTCGAATACTAATACAAATGATTTTGTGATGTGAACGCGCTTTTTATTTTTGAGGTTGTAACGAAGAGGCTTGTAATGGTCTGGATTCCCGCTTTCCACAATTTCTTTAATTTTCTTCAATATTGCCGTGAATGCAACGGGGTCTTTTTTCTTCAGTTTCGCCAGAATAGCATCCAAATTTGGCTTAATCTCATAATTCATGTTCTAAATAATGAAGAAATTTTTCTTTCGATGAGAATCTTTTTCCGGGTTCTTGCTTGATTTTCTCTAATTTTTCAAGATACTCCGGCCTGACTTGGTGGAGATCTTCATGGATTTCTTCCACATTCTCTTCGATAAAGTGCAGTCTTTGGGCTATGGAGATTATTTCTTTGTGCAAATCGTATAAAGTGACTGCTTCAGTCATAGTATGTTAAACAAAGCAGTTCTTTATAAAATTTCCGTAGGAAAAAGTGATAAAATTTTCAAATGTATGAAAGCTCATTTTTTGCTTCTAACTTTGCTTTCCTAATCATTAACCTGACATTATCCTTTTCTGCTTGGACTTCCACTTCTTCTATGATGATTTTTTTCCTGAACAGCGGACAATCCAACACCACGCTTTCAAACTCTCCGCCCTCCCCGGCGACATTGAGCGCATATTTTTTCTGTAATTCTTTTAGCTTCTCGATATCTTTTTCTGTAATGATTCTATTCAGCCAAGTTTTATCCAATCCTTCCGCCGCCACCTGAGTAAAGATGAACCTGAATCCGGCCTGCAGCAGTTCAGACAACTGATTCTCCTGCGGCTTATGCCACAATGGAGCAAAGACCTTTAATCCAAGTTTATCACAGATTCTTTCGATGCGGTCGCGCTGATAGGTGGAAAACAAGGCGCCGGAAACCACGCCATCAAGGTGATACTTCTCTTTTGCTTTCTCCAGCGCCGTTTCTAAATCCGCCAATTCTTTTTCTTTCTCTCCCAATGTTTCCTGAATCAGAAGAGGAAGCCCCATCGCTTCGGCTTGCAGCTTCACCATTTCCACACCCGCAGACTGGAACATGTAGGAATCAGGATTTTTTGAACGCATAGTAATCAGGCAGGCCAATTCATAATTCTGCTTCTGCATAATGTAGGCAGCGTAGGTGGAATCTTTCCCCGACGAAAATAACACGCCTAATTTAAGATTGCGGGTCGGATAAAAAGTCCGCAAATATGCCGATTTTGACGTGAATTTGTTTTTCTTCGCCAGTTTTCCCAGCGCCTGATCGAGACGAGAGCCATATTGGGCCGCTGTTTTCTTCCGTAACGCTATTTCTTGGGGAAGTCCCGCACCAAGAGCGATATCACGCAATATCCATTTCCCAACGTCATCTTTTATTTTATAGCGTGAAGGGATTTTCAGCGCATAATCTACTAATTCCGTGTCCAGAAACGGCAAGCGCAATTCTACGCCATGATGCATGGTAATCACGTCGTCACGATATAAATCCCGCTCATACATCTTCAATAATCCAGAAACACACTCCCGATTAATATTGCCCGATTGTTTATGCCGTTCATATCCGGCAAAGATTTCCTCGCTGCCTAATCCGGAAAAGAGAACTTTGCAGCCGTCCTTTTTGGCCAATTCGCAGGCGAGATAAAAGGTTAAAGCCACGCCGACTTTCACCACGTTGGAATCTTCGATCAAAGGAACAATCTTTTTCAGGTACGCAGGAATTTCGTCGAGCTTGATGGTTCGAATCTTTAATTTCAATCCTACTTCTTGGGCTGCTTTTTGCGCGGCAATAAGATCAGCTGCTGGCGTTTCGCTATCTAGGGCGGCGGTGTAACAGGTGAAATCGCAGCCCTGCTGCTTCAAATGATGTGCAATAAATGTCGAATCCACTCCGCCAGAGAACAGCAGTCCAAATTTCTTCTCCGGAATCCGTTTCTGAATTGCGTTAGCTAATAGAAGAGCCGTTTTCTGTTTTATTTTTTCATACGCATATTGATGTTCTGGCAGATAGGTGAAGAAAGGGCGCTGCGTTATGGTTAGTTTTTTATCTTTAATCTCGTACACCAAAATCTGCCGGGGATTCAGTTCCTGAATGTCGACGAAGCCAATCTTTTCCAACGCCTTTTTCTCTGACGCAAAGGCAAAAGAGTCAATATTGTGGCTATACCACAAAGGCTTCTCCCCCAGAAGATCACGAGCGAGATAAAGAGTATTATCATTCCAATACGCAAAGGCATAAACGCCATCTAGTTCTTTGAGTTTATCACCATCATTTTTAACCAGAAAGGCATCCAAAAAGCGTAGCAGGACTTCCGCATCATTGGTGGCATTAAATTTGTATTTTTCATTCAATCCCTGCCAATTATAGATTTCACAGTTCGCAGCCAGAATTCCCTGGCCTTGGAGTGGCTGAGGAACATTTTCGACAACGGCGTGCAGGAGATGCCCCAGAGCATGATGGGATTTTTGTCGAGGAAGATCCATCAGCGTCCTGGCGTGAAAAATCGCGGGAGTGGCCAGACCGCAGCCATCTTTCCCGCGATTCTGCAGGAGAGCCAAGGCTCTCAAAACCTTTTCCACGGCTTCCGCATGATGAAACACTCCGACGATGGCGCACATGGATTATATTCTCAAGTATATGGTTTAAAAATGTACGGGTTTAAAATGTGCGCATCATCTTAAAAAACGATACTTTTTTAAATAGAAATGATTTTTTCAGTTTCTTCATTATAGAGGTCAAGAAGAACAGAAAGTGAACGAAATCAGCACAGCACAGGGAGTATTAGCAGATATTTCTGCACCAACGGGAATTAATCCGGAGGAGGATTTTCTTCGGCGGCGGACGACTCGCTACTTACTGAACTTATATGACGGTGATCCGGAAAAACTCACCATGATTGGCCGGGTAAAGGAAAGGTTAGACTCTGTAGTCAATGACGTTCCTCAGCGAGAGTATTTCCATCAATTTTACAATAGGGAAAATGAGTCTGTTCCGCAAGGAGTGACCGGCCTCTACCTCTGGCCAGGGGGCCATCTGAGTATCCACACCTGGCCGGAAAAAAAGATGGCGGCAATTGATGTTGTTGGCCATGGAGATGAAGACGACTTAGTCCAGCGGGTGAGAACAGTGTTGCCAGGAGAGTATGAGATCATCTCAGAACAAGGCAGCAGGGATTCCTCACGAACTGTAGGAAGGCAGGTGACGGCTGATTTTATGCTTGGTGAAGGCAGACGACAGGGCGGCGCATCCGACATCGCATATTTGAGAGATGCAGACAGGGCGCTGGCGCTGCTGCAGAATATTTCGTCTGACTCCTGTTTTCACGTCGTGGGGAAAGTAGCCTACGGCAGCGCTGAGGGCGTCGATGCGGCGGTGATTTTATCGGAATCGCATTTTAGCCTCCATTACGATCGGCAACACCGCCAAGCAAGGGTGGACATTTTTACCTGTGGTGAGGAAGGCGATCCGCAGACTGGGTTGGAGTTGTTGAAAACGAGGCTGCAGGCTGAACCCCATCATGAAAAGAGTTATCGCCGTTAAGGTGTGGTGTTCTTTTCTGGATGATTGTTTGTCTCTTTCAGCGCATGTGCAACTCTAGAATATCCTGATCCTGCAGGCTATGATTGAGCATCAATTTCTGCCCCGGAAACTTCGTCGAACGCCCCCACACCCGGGCAAACCGGAACTTACCTGCCAAATCCCGATGCAATTTGTTGCAGATATCCTGGATTGTCGCCCCCTTGAAAATAATCATGGGCTCATTCATGTCCGCTTCCCTGCTGGGCTCTTTCAGATAGATGCGCATGAAATTCAATTTTTGAAAAATCGTCTCTTTGAGCGTCTCCAGATTAATCTCTTTCTCCGCAGAGATGACCAGATCAGCATTTAACTCTTTCTTGACCTTATCAACTTTGTCAGCAGTCGCCAGATCAATCTTATTGATGCAGGTTATCGCCGGCAGGTATTTCTTGCTGCCTTCGATGATGTCAATGAAATCGTCAACCAGGATTGTGCTGCGGATCAAGACTTCGGCATTATTGATTTTGAATTCCTGCAGGATGCGTTTAAGTGTTGCATCATCGACGTCTAATTTCACTGTTTTTCCGATCTGGATGCCTCCTCGGGATGTTTTTTTGATATAGACTTCGGGCTTGGTCTTATTCAACCGGATGCCAGATTCATGTACTTCGCGCAGAATGGCATGATACTGCTCAGGATTGTTGATATCCACTACCATCAGTACTAAATCGGCATTGCGTATGACCGCCAATACTTCCCTGCCACGGCCACGGCCGGAAGCCGCTCCGGCGACAACACCGGGAACGTCTAGAATCTGGATTTTCGCCTGCTTGTATTCCATGATGCCCGGAATGACCGTCAGGGTGGTAAACGCATACGCCGCCACTTCCGACTGTGCGCCGGTGAGCTTGTTTAATAAGGTCGATTTTCCGGTGCTGGGGAAGCCCAATAAGAGAATGGTCGCGTCGCCGGACTTGCGGACGGAATAGCCATACTCAGATTTTCCGGTCTTGGAGCGGGCGGTCTGCTTCTCTCGGAGAATGGCCATTTTGGCCTTGACTAAGCCGATGTGTCCTTGCGTGGCCTTGTTGTATTTCGTCTTTTTGAGCTCGTCCTCAAGTTCCTTGATTTTCTGGTTATAGTCAGGCATGGGAAAACAAGAGGGAATGGTTTTATTAATGTTACCGTAATTTTTATAAACCAGAGGAGAGCCAAATACTTTATGATCGACGAAGCCGTGCAAATCACGAAGAATTACGCCTATACTATCATTACGGCGGTAGTCATCCTGCTGATTGGCTTTGCCTTAGGGATTCTGGCCAAGAAGTTGGCCGCTCGCCTTCTTCGTGAAGTTGAATTGAATCGCATCATGCACAAAGTCAACGTCATGTACGATGTCGAGAGATGGATCAGCTGGATCATCTCCAGTGTTATTTATTTGATTACCTTTGTCTGGTTCCTGAAGCAGCTGGGGATTACCTCGACTGTGCTGTATATCGTTGTGGGAGCGATTTTCATGCTGCTGGTATTGACTATCATCGTAGGCCTGAAAGATGTCATCCCTAACTTTGTGGGCTGGATCTTCCTGCAGCGGCAGGATAAGGTGAAAGAAGGCAGCCGGATTGATGTCAAGGAAATTGCCGGAACAGTGGAAAAAATTGGCTTTCTGGAGACGGAAATCAAGACTGATAATGAGGATATTTTATATGTGCCGAATGCTTTATTCTTAAAAAATAAATTTTGGGTGAAGAAATAGGATGAACCTAAAAAAAGATGCTTACGGCCAAGAGATTTTGGCCTATCTCGCCGGAAAAGAATTTTCTGAAGTTGTGGAAAGAGACGATGGCTTTATTGGTTTGTCTGGAGGTGCACCGGCCAGCTGAGAATTAGAATCAGGTTTAGAGATTATATTGGTGACTGGTTTGATTATCTCTTGGTCTCTAAAAAAGAAATGAAAGATATTTTAAGCGGAACTGGCTGGAAAGTGAGAAGATTTATCAACTCTAACCAGCCAATGTATATCGCAATTATAGGGAAAGGCGTTGATTAGCGTAAAAAATATAACTTTAGAGAACTTTGAATAATCCCTATTTTGTATTAAAATTCAAAGTTCTTCTTAGAAGGGTTTGACAAATTGGATAGTTATTCAAACCCTTCTTTACTTCTTTGTCTCTAATAACGAAATGATATCCCAAATCTGCGTCCGATGATAAGAAGAGACATCTTTGGAATTCAATTCCTCTAATTGGGAGAGGCATTTTTCCACGGCTAAAGATTTCCCCTCCTTAAGAACATTGATGATGCCCCCGATTTTCTCTTTGAACTTCTTGTTGATATCGGTATCCTCCTGCAGCAGTTCCAGTTGCTCGATGACCTCGATGTAGCTCATTTTTTCATCTGGGCCAGAACTTCCTTCTGCACGGCATCGATATTCTTCTGCAAGCTTTCTTCCTGCTTGGTAAAATTCCTGAAGTGGATCTCAGCAACTTCCTTTTTCTGCTGTAAATCCTTGAGAAGCGCATCTTTAGGCGCAGCAATCATGATCTTGCCGATGATTTTGTAGGCTTTATCGGTCGTTTTTGCTTCCGTTAAGGCGGAGTCAAATTCCGCCATTTGCTGCTGGAGCTGCTGTTTCTGCAGTTGCACCTGCTGGAGATTTTGCTGCAATAACTGCAACTGGTTGATTTTTTCCATCTTACCGAGCCTTTACTTTAGCTGGCGTGCGTCGATCTTTATAGAGAATTTTTCCGCCGCAGTACGGGCAGCGTACTTTGGTCTTGGTATATTCGTCCTCAACTTTTTTTCCGCAGTCAAAGCAAAGATAATACATGATGTACCTCAATAGGGAGTATAGGCCTTCCCCGAAAATTTAATGCGGCAATTGCGGCATTCCCAGATGCCGAGAGCCAGGCGTTTGATAGTGGTCTTACTGCACTGCCGGCATTTATGTTTCGCCCGCTGCAGCGCTTCAATCTCGCCGAATTTGTTGCGTACGCGTGGACCGTAACGGGTGCCAAATCGTTTGCTGGGAAGTGCCATGATAAGTTTTATTTTAAGGGAAAGTGAATGGAACGGGGCTGCCCGGATTCGAACCGGGGTTCAATGGTTTCTTTCGCTTACATCTATGGACATAAGCACCCAAACCATTAGTGATAGCCAGGCTACACTACAGCCCCAAGAGCCTATTTATAAATGTTGCGCTTAAAATGGGTGAATTTTATAAAGGTTTGGGGTGAATGGCACTATCCGTTTTGTGAGTGATAGCTAGGCCAATGTGTGAGCTGAGAACTTTTATCATTAATGAGAATTTATTGGTACTTTCTCTCCTACAAGACCAACATTCTTTGGACGATACTTTCAGCAAGTCTAGTCACTTCGTTCTCTTCCGTAAGAAGGCTCCGAATGTCAATGAGGTTGGTGACTTTCCTAACGGAAAGGAAAGCACGAGGCGAACGGCCTGCCATCATTCACTTTTTGGATTGTGCCGCATCTTCCAGAAAATTTATAACATATAGCCGTGTCAAGAGTGGTTCACGGCTTTATTTTATCCGGCTGGATGAACAGGGAAATGCCGAACACGCCGGAGAGCCATATTGCACCATCTGCAGCAAGATGAGTTTAGATGCAGGAATTGCCGAATTTGTATTATGGCATAAAGAAGGGATTACAGTGTACAAAACCAAAGAATATAATGAAAAGTCATTTGGGAGAAGCGGCTAACAAGACTAATCGAGTATCTAAAACTTAATAAAACACTCTTTCTGCCGTATCTGCATGATTTTAGGCAGACTCATCGGCAAAGCCAGCACCACCCAATTCCAATTTCAAGTAATGTCAGCGCAAACTAAAAAATTCCAGTTTATCCAGGTGCATCATCCAGACTACGGCTTTGTGCTGGGACAGGTAATGGAACTGCTGCGCACGGAAAATGACCTGACCGCTCAGTGTAATGTGATTGGATTTAAAGATGTTGACCATCGGATTAAAGGCATCCGCACGCCCTTTGCCATCGGATCAGAAGTATTGGAAGCAGAAGATTCATTTATTCAGTCGGTCATCGAACTGGACGGAGACGTCGGAGCTGGAGGTGGCGGCTTTTTGGGGCGATTGGAAGGGAAAACCATTCCTGTCAATATTGATCTGCAGAAACTGCTGACCAAACACTTGTGTGTACTGGCGAAATCGGGCGCCGGAAAAAGTTATGCCGTAGGCGTTCTTATTGAAGAAATTGTGGAAAAAGGCGTGCCTGTCCTGATCATCGATCCGCATGGAGAATATGCAGCGTTAAAATTTCCCACGGAAGAAAAAAAGGAGATTTTACACGAATGGGGAATTGAAGCACAAGGCTATGGCGCAAAAGTGCAGGAATATGGGAATCCTCACACCAAAGAAGATGTCCGGCCATTAAAATTGAGCGAAAAGATGAACAGCTCTGAGTTGATGAAAATTCTCCCCATCCAATTGAGCAACGCACAGGAAGCGATGTTATTTTCCGTCATTAAAGACATGGACGAGATTAATTTTGACGGGATTATCCTGGGATTGCAGCAGTTGAATGCCGGCGGCAAGTGGAACATTATCGACACGCTGAGCTATCTGCGCAACCTGAAATTATTTTCACCATCACCCACACCGTTCTCGGAGTTAATCAGGCCGGGCAAAATAACCATCATCAACCTGAGAGGCATTACGCCGGAAGTGCAGGAAGTGGTCGTCTATCGGCTGCTGCAGGATTTATTCCTGGAACGCAAGCAGGAAAAAATCCCGCCGTTTTTCTGCATTCTGGAAGAAGCGCATAATTTTGTGCCGGAGAAAGGCTTTGGCCGGGCGAAAAGCGCAGACGTCATCCGCCTGATTTCATCGGAAGGGAGGAAGTTTGGTCTCGGACTCTGTGTGGTATCCCAGCGCCCCGCTTTAGTGCAAAAGACAGTCTTGGCGCAATGCAGCACCCAGTTAATCATGAAAGTTACCAATCCCAATGATTTGCGGGCAATTGTCGGATCGATTGAAGGCATTACTGCGGAAACTGAACAGGAAATCCAGAACTTGCCAATTGGCTCGGCGTTATTGTGCGGCATGGTCGATCGCCCTTTAGTGGTGCAGATCCGGCCGCGGAGAAGCCAGCATGGAGGACACGCCATAGATATTCTGGGTTCTGTGGAAGAGTATGGCAAAGATATAGTTGAAGAAGCGCAGAAATTTGAAGAGCAGGGCTTGCTGCCGTTAGTCAAGCCTCATCTGGAGAAGAAAGATTTGCTGTTGATGGCCAATGGGCCAGTGACAATCACGACGTATTTGATTCCGGCCTGTCTGGTGCGCTGTGAAATCAAAGGGATGGAGATTGCTGTCTTGGTTGATAAGATTAAAGGCAGGATCATTCTTGATCCAGAGAAAGATTTGAGGAAGGAAATTCATCAGCTGGACGAGAGTTGCGGCTTTTTCCGGAAGATAGCCTACGAAAATATTGAATACGACGTCAAATTAGACGAGAAAATTCCGGAGGAAGAGCTGAAAAAAATGGTGGAGAAATATTGCATGGTGTTGGAGGTACGGAATTGTTTTATTGTGTATTATAAGGTTGCTTAGACTTTTTAAAAATAACGTATCCTAACAACAGTAGGAATAAAAAAAGGACAATCGTCCCCACCACATTCGCATACTCCCATCCCAGAAGCGCACGCTGCAGCGAATAAAAATACGGCTTGGTGCCCAGTACATCCCAATTATTGATCACTCCCGTCCCTTCAAAGAAAATGACGATAAAGCCCACTATCAATAACAGCAGTCCTGAGATGAGATTAGTGGAATGGATCTCCCGCTGCTTGCCCCAGAGCGTAAACGAGAGCATCCTGCCTTTCATCCATGATTTTTCAGATAGATTGAATCGATCATAGAAGAATGACAAAAGGAATAACGGAACAAAATTACCCAACGAATAAAAAAACAATAACAGTGCGGCCTGCCACATATTTCCCAGTATGGCGCCGATGCCCAGAATGCCTGCCAAGATCGGGCCCAGACACGCTGTCCAGCCCAGTGCAAAACTCAACCCAAAGAGAAACGTGCCCGGAAGGTCGTTGCTGAATTTCTGGCTGAAAGTAAACCACGAACCAAAGCCTTTCCCCAGCAGCGTCAATGCACCTAAAAACAAAAGGAGTATTCCGCCTATCGTCACCAGCCAGCCTTTCTGCAGTACAACTAAGGTCTGCTCACCAAGAAAACCGGCGGCAAGGCCCAGCGAGACAAACACCAGCGAGAATCCCGCAAAAAAGACCAGCGTCATCAGCGTCAGATTCTTTTTCTCTTTGAACGTATACGAAAAATACGCCGGCAGAAAGGGCAGAATACAGGGCGATAAAATGCCTAACATCCCGGCAACAAAGGCAATCAGAAAACTGATCTTCAGCGCAAAATCAGCGGTAGCTTGCTGGTTATAGTCGATAATTTTCTGCAATCCAATGGGAAGAGCGCTGGCAGCTGAAACACCAACGGCCAATAGCAAAACAGAAAGAAGAAAAAATAACAAAACTGTTTTTTTTGAGTGGAGGGGGTGATTTTCTTTCATGTCAGGCTAGCAGCATCCTTGCTGGGTGTGATGACTTTCTGCTGAACTAAATCCCGGTACGTCTGGCCGAATAATTCCACTTTGCGGAAGACGTACGCTCCATCACTTTCAATCGTGCCAACGTCTTTCCAGATGCGTTCCATCAAGGGATAGATGTTAAGGTCTCCGGTGAGGAGAATGGTGGGGATTTGGGTAATTTTGTATTTCTCGATCAGTTTCTTCCCTTCGGAGCTGGCAGCATCATATTCCTGTTCTGAGGCTAGTGTTAATCCTAATCCTTCCAGGATCGGTTTGTTGGTGGTTTTAGCGTCATAGCAATTAGTGCAGCTCTTATCGGTAATGGTTGTCAGCGTCACCAGTCCCTGCACAGCATTTTTCTCGATATTGTAATACGGCGGATTGAGATTGCGCATCACGTAATAGCCGTCTTTTTCTATGGTCCCTATATTCTTCCAGGCAGAAGAGACCGTCAAATACAATCCGGCATCAGGACTAAAGATCAGTGTAGGAACTGCCGTGATGTTGTATTTTTCTGCCAATTTCTTCCCTTCGGCACTGCTGATGGGAAGGGTGTTGTACTCTTTCACTTTCAGATTCTGCCGCAGTTTTTGCACTAGAGGATTCAGGTCATAGCATTTGTCGCAACCTTCTTTGAAAAGCTGGATCAAAGCAACATACCCTTTTACTTGTCCGCTGGCGACATCAACAAACGGCGGTTCAGGAGCAGTAAGGATGAGGGCGCCATTCTTCTCCACGCTGGGAAGATCGGTCAGTTTTATTCTTGCTTTCTCTACGTCTCCTTTCACAATAATCGCCGGAACACGGTCAATATTATATTTTTCAAGTAAGGCTTTCGCCGTTTTCGAAGAATAATCAAGAGTTACTTTGTCAGTGACCTGGAGATTTGCTCCTTCAATCAAGGACGCAACTTTGGTGATGTCAAAACAGTCCTGGCAGGAATCCGCCGTAATCAGCGCCAGCTCTACTTTAGGCAGGACTGCTGGCTGCGCTTTCTCGACAAGGGTTTTCCCGATTTGATACAATTGAACGGTATTAAACAGCCCGATCACAATAAGAACAAATCCAAGAAAAAAAAGAAGTCTTTTCATCTAACAGCCACCCACCATCGAGGGAAGTTCTTTCACGCTGCTGGGAACAGACTGTATTTGCTTTCCGCCAGATGATGCGACGGGCGCAGCGCTGCTCGTTGATTTCACGCTTAATGTTCCGCTGCTGATCTTATCTTTTAACCCATAGAGCTGCACTGCTTGCACGACAGAAACAAGCACGAGAACAGCCAATATCAGCCCTACTATTAATTTTTGGTTCATGTTTTTCCTCCTTGTTCTTTTATAGAAGGGTTTGAATAACCCTTCTTAATAGTTCAAACCCTTCTAAGTAGGACTTTGAATTTGATGTGGAATAGGGTTTATTCAAAGTCCTCTATAGATGACGACTAATCGTTCTAACCATCCTAACAACCACCCACCATTCCGGGCAGTTTTAATTTGGATGTATCTCCGCCGGCAAGGGAAACGCCTAATTCAATCATGTTCTTGGGGAAAAAAAGCGTTTTCCAGCGCATCACTTCACGCAGGATTTCGCCGTCACTATAATCAGTATACGCTGTCAAGTACAAAGCGACCGAAAGCAACGCCGGATTATGCTGGCAACCGCAGCGGGAATTTCCGTTCTTGTCTGCTCCAATGGGGCCAATACCGCAGCAAAATTCGCAGGAAATGCCCACGGGATTACTGGCTAGATTTATAAATCGCTGCCAGGCTTCAGGATTCTTTTGTTCCACTTCAGTCTTTAAGCCGCGGTACATGGACGCAAGTTTGCTTAATGAGCCCACGGGATCGTCGAAGCTGACGCCGAGTGCCTGACCGTAATCAGGGGTTCCACTGGGGAACATGGCGGCCATGGCATCATCTGCTGTTTTAAAATTCTCTACCGGGAAAACGGCGGCAACGGTATGGCCTGTAGATTTAATGGCAGCTAAATCAAGAGTAGATAATTCTTTGTTGCTGACTAATGCACCGGTTGAACTTCCGCCAAGCAGTGTGGACACGCTGCTGATTTGCACTTGGTTAAAAATAAGCACAATAATAGCCAAAGCCAGCAGCCCATAATGCCAAGATGAGAAGAACTTTTCTTCAAGAGGGTGATGCTCTACCGGACGATGCGATGTCTTTTCAGGATGATGCTCTTCCGGAGGTTGTTCCGTCAGCCCTAATGGGTGTTTGAGAGTGTGTTCAGTTTGGTGTTTGGGAGGATGGTGTTCGGCTCGTTTTTCTTCCATGATTTTACCTCTGGTTATTTTGATGGTCAAAGCCTATACCCCTTTTTAAATCTTCAGAAACAATAGTGAAAAAATAGGGAAAATTAATAAATCCCCGGCTGTCCGGGCAAGGTATGAAGCTGGAACGCGGCCTGATGGCAGGATTATTCTTAGCCCTGCTGCTAGTGGGGCTCGTGATCTTGGTAAGCTATCTTTCGTTTCAGAAAATCGAGCAGTTCAACCAAGAACAATTGATGGAAAACCAGCTGGTAAAAACAAAGTATGCGGCAACGCAGATAGAAGCACATCTGACCGGATTGCAGAAGCTGCTCGAACAAGGCGAGGACTGTGATACGAATGGCATCTTAAAAGCTGATGCGTTAGGAACAATTGTCTGTGCCTCGCCGGAGTTGGCTGATTATGTGGGATTAAACATTAAAGACAAGGAGTACTTCCAGACCGCCACAGAGAATGAAGTGAGCATTGTGGCTGTAACCAAACAGGGAAGCAATCCACAGATCATCGTGACCGTGCCCTTGGCAAAATACGGCCAATTTTCAGGCGTGCGGATGGCTATTGTGGAATTGCAACAGTTGCACTGGTTATATTTACAGTCGATTGTCAGCAATCCGCCAAAAAGCATGTACGCCATCTTCGATGGGAACGACGTAATCTATGCCAGTGAAAAGATTCCCGTAGTGAGCAGCAGCGAGCCCGCAAGCATGCAGCATCTGGATCCGCTGGGTGAGACCATGGTGACCTCGTCAGATCTTATTTTTGGCCATGAGCATTGGCGGCTGGCAGTGCTGACACCATTGCGTAATGTTACCGGAGAGCTGGAGAAACTTCGCCGGCAGCTGCTCGGGGCCTTGATGGTTATCGTGGGAACCCTGCTCTCGGCGTCTATTGCGGGTGCATCATTGTATCGTTCACGGCAAAAGCTGAAGCAAAAGTTGGATACGCTGACGTTAGAGAAATTGGGCGCCGGCGAGCTGGAAGGGAATAAGTATACGGATGCGGATATTGATCTGGAACCGGGGAAAATGTATCTGATCAAAGACGGCGAAGAAAAAGCCCGGGCGTTGTTTCTCTCGGCATTGAACAAGAATTATGCGGGTTTAGGCGCGGTACGCGATGATCCGCGAACACTACGAAAGAAATATAATGTGCAGAAAACGCCGTTGGTGTGGATTACGCCCAATAAAGTAGCGGGTGTTGCCTGCGAATCAAATATAGAACCATTGTTTGAACTGATGAAAGAATTTCTGCGGCAGAATGACGGTGTTGTTCTTCTGGAGGGGATTGAATATCTCAGTTTGCAGCACCCTTCACCGTTGCTTCTTGCCCATCTCCAACAGCTGAAGGACGCTGCGACAGCCAGGCAGAGTATTGTGCTTCTGGCAGTAAAGCCGGAAGTGTGCCCAGCACCAGTGTTGGCGGCAGTGCAGGCAATGGCGTCGGATGTATATGGTGAGTCGGTGCTGACGGCGCAAGAAAAAGAGATCCTGCGGACAATTAATGAAAAAAACAGTATGAGCACACTGGTATCATTCACCGACATTACGAAGCAGCTGGAGATTACCAAACCGACCACGCGGGCGAAGATCTCACGGCTCCACGGACTTGGCCTGGTGGAGGTGCAGACGGTGGGCAGATTCAAAGCGTTGAAGATCACTTCGAAAGGAAGGAAGTTGATTTAAGTTTCACTGATTTTTCAGCTTTCTTACTCATTTTTTATAAACAAGATACTCCTTCTGCAATCATGAAACGCCTTTTGCTTTTTATCGTAGGAGTAATTGCAGGTATTTTTGGACTGGTTTTTGCAATTGCCCCACACGGTTTTCATACAGCGATTCTGGGCGCGGTGAGCTGGGCCGGGCCAGAGGTGATTGAGACGAGTCATACAGAGCATAAAATTATTGGAGCAGTGATAGTATTGCTAGGAATGTGCATACTGATAGTAAGATTTATATTGATTAAGAAAAAAGGTAAAGAATGACTCGAAATACATGAATAACGCAATCTTCAAAATCGTGTTAGGAACCGTCATCTTTTTATTTTTAATATCCTGCACCAAACCCACAACTGAAGAACTGCTGAAGATGGATCTGCGCGGGCAGGGCGGGGTAGCAATGCATATTCATCCGCAATTGGAGATTGAAATTCTGGGTGAGAAGTACGAGATCCCTGAAAATATTGGAATTACGCCAGCAGGATTGAGAGTTATCCATATCCATGGTGAGCCAGGGGTATTGCACGTAGAATCGCCGGTAGTGCACCAGTTCTTCCTAAAAGATTTCTTTACTGTCTGGGGCAGGAAGTTTGATTCACAGTGTATTTTTGATAATTGTGTTGATGAAAAGCACAAATTGAAAGTGTATGTGAATGGAGTAGAGGATTTCCATTATGGAGATATTCCGCTGGAAGATAATGAAAAGATTAAGATTGTGTATCAAGAAAAATAATTACCCGGCTTTGTCAAACGTTGCAAGCGCCCTACCACGGGTCATAGACCGGGATGGAAAGACGTATTCTAAGTTTGCCCCCCCCCTCCTTTATCTTTAACCCAGCTCAAATTTCTCCATTACTGTATAAATCGGCCCCAAAGGTGTCAACTGGCTTTCATACAAGATGAACTGCTCCACGGCCATCTGCCCAAACTCAGCACGTTCCAATGCTTTCAGGATCTCCTGCACTTCCATTTTCTTCCTTGCGGATTTCATCCGCGCAAGGGTCAAATGTGGAATTTCTTCGTGTTCTTCTCTTCTAATATAATCCAGCAGAGAATTAATACTTTTCATCAACGTAGCTAATTCGCCATTCTTCGTTCCCGCCCAAATGGAATTGATCCGTTCCAGACTGGGGAAGGCACTCACACCTTCGACAGAAAGAGTAAATTTTTTGGCTGGGATAGTCTTCAATCTACGTACAATCTCCGGGATCTTCTCTTCATCCACATCTCCTAAGAATTTCACAGTGAAATGCAGGTTTTCCAAAGAAACAACATTAAAATCGCCGCCGGTTGCCTTCAACTGCTCCAGGAGCGGTTTAATCTTCACTTTAATCTCTTCCGAGACCGGAATACCGACAAAGAAGCGTTTCATCATTCTTCGCCGAAACTTTCACTGTCTTCATAGCGCTCTGAACTTGTTTCCTCTTCCTGCTCTAGTTCCTCTTTTTTCACGGTGGCAAATTTCGGCTGTCGGACAGGCTTTTCCATTTTTTCGGCAACTTCAGCAAAGCCCACACTGGGCAGCACTTTTGTGATGCGGACTTTCACATAATCGCCTTTCTGCACGCCCGGGACAAAGAGAACAAAGCCCTTCACTCTCGCAACACCATCGCCTTTCCCACCAATCGATTCGATAGCGACCTCATAGGTTTCACCCACTTTCACCGGTGCAACTCGTTCTTGATTCATGTACACGGACCTCCTTCTGGTTGTAGAAATATATAATTTGTCATACTGAGAATGTCAATAAAGTAGATGTATTCATGTCTTGACCTCAGAAAAGACAGCGGTTTATATAAAGGTTACGGAGTTTTTTTCTTCTGTGCTAACACTCTCCATTCGTATAAACCGTGCTTGAAGAAATTGCCCTGTTGAAGAGGTTCGGAATAGTGCTCCTCAAGAGAGATGATATCAAAATGGCAGGATAAGACCTGAAGTAATTCGATATCGTCAAAGAAATGCCGAAATCCGACATGAAGATCGGGAATTTCTCTGAAAGAATCAGGATCGCCGGGAATGGGAAGGCCTTGGCCATATAATGGATGGGATTTAGAAAGAACAGCTACGAAAAGCAGCCCATTTTGTTGGAGAGTACGTTCTAATTCCGCAAACGCTTTCTCTCGTTGTGTTTTCATTCCATATTGCAGTCCATGGATGGAAAGAGAGGCATTAAAATAGTTTTCCGGGTAGGGATTAAGTATACTAAACGTCATCTCTGGCTTTTTGATGCTAATTCTTATTCATAGCCTGCTTGATAGTAATGCCTTGAATTTATTTCTTTTTGAAATGTTCGACGAGAATACGCATTATTTGTTTGTTAAGTAATTATTGTTTACTTGTTAAAAAATGGATACGGCAACCCCGAATGTACGTAGGTGACGAGAAGGTTACTTCATCGCCTAAAGCCTACCAAACTCCCACCGTCGTCTGGATCTTTGGTAACAAAGTCGTAAACATCCTCTGGACAAAGACACCGATTGCTTTCTCAATAGAAAATCCTGAAGTTGCCCAGAGCTATCGGGAATATTTTGAGTATTTATGGAAAATAAAATAAAAAAGAAAAAAATTAATTGATATCTTTCAGCCCGCCTTCGGTAACTTCGAACACGACCTCACCGTCTGCCAAATTGGGTGCGTCGATCAGCTTTGCCACTCGCGTCCCTTTCTTGCCTTTGCGCAGGTAAATCCGGAAGGTGGAGGCATGCGCGACCACGTGTCCGCCGATGGCCTGTGTCGGATCGCCAAAGAACTGATCGGGCTTGGCCATCACTTGGTTGGTCACGTACACGCAAAGGTTATTGCTATTCGCAATTTTTGCCAGTGTGTGCATGTGGCGATTTAATTTCTGCTGCCGCTCCGCCAAAGTTCCCCGGCCAATAAACTCGGCGCGGAAATGCGACGTCAAACTATCGACGACCACCAAGCGAACTTTCTTTCCCTGCTCAGTCATCAGGGAGTCAATTTTTTCCGTCAGCAGCATTTGGTGGTCGGAATTATACGCGCGAGCCACCATGATGCGATTGAGCGCATCTTCGGGATCAATGCCTGCTCCCTGAGCCATCTGTCGGATTCTCTCTGGCCGGAAAGTATTTTCCGTGTCGATGTAGACTGCATGCGCATCCGGATCTTCTTTCAGCGTATTGACGCACAGCGCATGGCCAATCTGGGTTTTTCCTGAGCCGAATTCACCGAAACATTCAGTGATAGCGCTGGTTTCAAACCCACCGCCCATCATCCGGTCAAAGTTTTCTGATCCCGTGCTTATTTTAGATATGCTCTCTCGTTTCTTCAACACATCCATGCCTGTTTCAAAGCCCAGTTTCATGCTATCACGGGCGGCATTAATCATCTTTCTGGCGACAGCTTCTGAAACGCCGGTCACTTCGACCAATTCACCAATGCTGGCAACGGCAACGGCCATCATGTCCTTAAAGCCAGCTGCTTCCAGTTTTTCGGCAGTGGCTGCTCCCACGCCCGGCAGGTCTTCAACGCCAATTTTTTCCATTCGTACCACTAATTTTGCATCTGCCATATTAGAAACCTCCTTTTAAATCCTGCTCGTGGAGAACAAGATGTTCATATGCTTTTTGCAACGCCACCACGGCTTTCGGCAAGTCGTTCAGGCGCAGGCTATTGGTCGATTGCCATTTGCCTTCTTTATCCGTGTAGTTACGTTCGATGGAGATGGTCCGGTATTCGGACTCTTCTCCATTTGTTTTTTTGCCCTTATTGAGCCAGACGGTCGCTGAAATGCCCCCCGCCCGAAACTTCTTTTCCGGATGATTTCGGGGAGAAATCCCCGCTACTTTTGGCGTTGGTACGCCTACGTTTGGTGTTTGCACACCTATTGTCGTATTCATGGTTTACACCTTTTTTTCCTTTCGGATTTTTTTCAACCCAACATTTTGCTGGGAAGGTGCAATCGCGATTGCTGAAATCTACAAGAACAAGGTTGTTTATATACTCTTGCCGAAGATGTCCAGTGGTCCAGTGGGACAAAAAAGTCATTTTATGAGAAAAACAAAGAGGTGTGTTCAATACAACATTTATATTTGACCCGCGACAAGTTTAAATAAATCGTAAGAACTTGGCTAAAGTGATGGGAGATAATTCATTATCAAACGTTGCGAGCGCCCTACCACGGGTCATAGACCGGAATGGAAAGACGTATTCTAAGTTGGAATGTAAAGCGCTGGAGCGTTTTGTCACCAGCGCAACAGATCGGATCTATGCTTGTCGTGCGGATCTGCCCCCGGAAGTTTTTGGCGCCTTCGGCTCTTTTTTCAGCCGCAATCCGAAAGACTTAAGAAATCATATCTTAGATGCCATACGGGGCAGAATTCCTGGTCATGAGGGGGATGTTGCGCTTGGAGAAAAGAATGTAACCAAACTAGCTTCTGGCGAGTTTACAAGTCCGGCAGAAGCTCTCAAAAGCGGAGTATCGAAAGCTCAGGCCTTCTTTAGAGAATGGTACGGGAAGTACAGCCATAAAAGCATTGCCAATGTGGTCTGGATCCCCTTCGTAGGAACAAACGTCAGTCAATTATTTGCCCGGCAATTGGCGTATGATCAATTAGCTTTCTTCATCGAGCAATCAACACGTTTTGTAAAATTTGATGTTGATAATTTGTATCTCGATCAAAGAGTCATGGACAGCCAGCATCGGGATTTATTTGTCGGGACACTCCGGCGCGCAGCTGAGGTTTATGAACAATTTACGGAACGGGCTGCGGATCATTATGGAAGACAGTTGCCTTTTGACGCTTGGTTGCAACAGCAAAATGATACTATTAAAGCAGTTCAGGAGAAGCCGCAGAGAACAAAATATCGCCGGGAATTAAAAGCGAAAGCCTTTGATGTAGCCCGATTGTTATTGCCGCAGGCAGTACGGACCAACATTGCGTGGATTTTGGATGCACGTTCAACAGAGTTTGATATCGCAGCTTGGAAAGGGCATCCGTTAGCGGAAATAAAAGAGAGTGCATTACTCATCGAGAAAGCGGGAGGAGAGATTGCCCCCTCATTATTGAAATATACGGAGAAGAACTCTTATTACGAAGATCAATATGGGGGTCTGGGTAGTGGTCTGGGCAGCGCTCTTCAGGTTGAGCTTCCATCAGCGCCGATGATGAAAGGTGTGGATGTCATTTCCTATGATGCTAATGCCTTTCAGAAAGTGGTGGCCATGCTGCTGATGAGATCAAACCGCTCTGCTGATTTTAATCGCTTCTTGGAATATGCTCGAAGCATGACTTTCGATGAGAAAATTGGTGTGCTGCGAAGAGTAACAGAAAAACGTGGCCCGTTTGATGAATGGGTGGATATAGAAGAAGCGTTTGATTGTGTAAAGATAACAGCTCAAATTAGGACAGATATTGGTGCCGTTCGTGACTTGCGGCGGCATCAGAAGTGGGACAGGAATGAAGGGCGGTATACTTTAGATAATGGTTTTTATCTTCCGGAAATCGTTCATGAGATAGGAACAGAAGCTGCTACTCTTTATACTGAAGTTATGGGCAGGGCGTATGATACTGAAAGAACACTCCGAAAAGAATTTTCTCAGGAAGCGCAATATGTGGTTCCGATGGCGGCCTTTCATCCGATTATCATGAGTGGCGGATTAGATCAGCTTCAATATCTCGTCGCCACCAGAACTGTGCCTCAAGGGCATTTCTCCTATAGAGAAGACGCTTATAATTTAGCCGAAGCTGTCTGCCGAGTTCATCCTTGGCTTTTGGGGCTTCAGGAATATCCTCAGGGAAAATCTGTTGAGGAAGTTGTCCGCGATGCTCCGCTGAAGAGTGTTTTGAGGCCGTATATTGGTGATACAGGATGGCATGCGTAAAAGTGATTTATTAGGAGATAAACAGAGGTGATTTAAGATGTCAACGAGAGGAGCGATTATTGTTTTAGATGGAATGGTCGGGTGTGGGAAGACCACTCAATTGAAAGAGATTACTGATGAGTTAATGCGCAGAGGCGTTCAACATTTTTATGGACGGGAACCTGGTGGTGTTCCCATTGCAGAAGCAATTAGGGGAGTTCTATTAAATCCAGTTCATAAGGATATGAATCCACTCACAACCGTATTCTTATTTGAAGCAGCGAGAGCAGAATATTTTTCAAAGGCAGTGATTCCCAAAATCAATGAAGGAGTCACGGTCGTTACCGATCGCTCCTACTGGTCCACAGTAGCCTTTCAAGGATATGGCTCGGGTGTGGATGTACAATTAATAAATTGTTACAATGGTGATGCGGTCTTTGGCCATCATCCGGATATTAGTTTTATTCTGGATGTGGAACATGTTGAAGAAGCAGTACGAAGAGCATTAATGGCAAGCGGAAAAGCGGGTGAAGCAGATCGGTTTGAAGATGAAGCCAGAAATTTTCATACCCGCGTGCGTGATGGATACCGGGCGATCCCTGGATTATATCCTGACCGGAAGGTTCATCTCGTCCCGCATTTTGAAGAAGAAGCGGATATTCCGGCCAGGATGCAGAAGATTAGTAGTTATATATTGGATAAGTTAGGGCCGTTTTTAGATGCATTTTATACCCGTGAATAGTTAAATATGCACATGCCGAAGATTAAAAAGAATCCGATTTTGAGTAATATAGAGAAATGCGTTAATTAGTGCAATAGATTCACGCATTTCTAATACAAGAAAATAAGCAACGACTTATTTTCTGTGCAGAAATATGATAGTTTTCATATTTCTTGTATGAATCTTTGCCTAAAAATTCAACTAATCGATGGGCTTTGTGTAAAAAGTAGGGGATGCGAAGAAGTGCCTGTTACTTTGCGATTCGTAAGACAAAGTTAGGAATCGATTTTAATCCGAGAGACCTAAAGAGAGACCTAAAATATGCCTGAGAAAAAACAAAGAAAAATCGATAACAGGCACCGCACCCCTAAACAAAGTGACTTTTTACACAAAGCCTAATCAATGCAAAGATTCATAAATCGCAGAACTATAAGCGAGCATTATGAATAAAGTAGCCAAACAGGTACAACAGTACTTTGAACATGATCCAAACGTAGAATTAGCTTTTCTATTTGGCTCTGCTGCAGCGGGGAAGCAAACCAAAGAGTCTGATATTGACATCGGGGTGTATCTGAAAGACCGCGCTACGGAAGCGTCGCTCTGGAGAAAAACGCAACATTCCTTGCCCCGGGAAGTAGATTTAGTGGTGCTTAATGACGCTCCAGCAACGCTCATTTCCAATATCTTCAAGAACGGGATTCCCTTAACCATCAAAAATAAGAGAAAGTATTGGCAATTATACCTGACGAAAAGCCTGGAAGCGGAAGATTTTGAGGATTTTGCTGTAAGCTACTGGAAGATTTCAAAACGATCCCGGTCTCTCAGTCCTGAAGACAAAACTCGGCTGCTGGAACGGTTGGATTTTTTACAGTCCGAGATGCGAGAGCTGCCAGAAATGAGAGCCATCACTTCCGTTCAGTACGAGCAGGATAAACTCCAGCGCAGAAACCTGGAGCGGTGGGCGGAAAACATACTTAATGCTCTCATCGACATTGCCAAGATCATCATCGCATCACAAAAAAAAGAGATGCCGAAAACGTATGAAGCCGCTTTATCTGCATTTGGTGTGTTTGCCGGGCTGTCAAAAATCGAAAGTGAAAAGTTTGCTGGTTTAGCTCGCTTGAGAAACCTTTTGACCCATGAGTACTTAGATATTCTGTTTGAGAAGATACAGGAGTTCATACATGAATTCCCAAAATTTTATGGAAAAATTGCGAAGCCGATAGAAAAATATACTGAAGAACGCAAATAAAGTAATCTGAAGACACCCAGAAGTTCATAAGGATAATCATCAGGCACTATCCGTTTTGTGAGTGATGTGCCAAGTGTGCAGTGAGGGAGAAGTCATAATGCTGTTCGGAGGTTGGATTAGCACTATAAACGCAGCGAGATGCTGTGAAATCACTACGATTAATCCACCCGAACTGCGGCACATCACTCACTTTTGGGATTGTGCCAATCATCAGATAGATTTTTAAACTTTGGACTATTAGTGTAGTTATGACCATTTTTATTGTGGGACAGAAAAAATATCTCCGCAGTATCGGCGAGGATTTTGCCAATGAATGGCAGACGTTTGTCAAAGAGTTCAATGCCCTAGAGCAGAAGAATATCGAAGCTGTGGCTGACAATCTAAAAATTCTGATTTCTCTGTCAGTTCGAAAAATGATGAGAACCCCGAATAAAGCAACAAAAGATGATTTCACCTCGCTCATCAGTGAGCTGAATATTGCCAGGAACAGGGTTATCAGCCTCAAAAATAAAAGTGACGCTGAATTTGTTGCAGGGAAGAAACAAGCAGAAGAAAAAATCAAACGTGCCCGGGCGCTGATTCAGGTGGTGGGAAAGAGTCTTCTGCAGCTGGAAAAAGTAGCTGAAGCGGCGTGATTTTTTTATGATCTGGATGTATTGAAGAAAGCCTGATTCCGGAAGATGTGTGCGCCGACCGAGTGGAATGGTTTGGTTTTATAGCGCTTACCCTGCTTCTCTCAAGTGTATATTTTGTATTTGGATCAATAGTTGGCTGGATACTACAAAGAAGAAAAATATGAGAGAAATGATTCAACTTCTCTCCAGCAGCACTTTCCGTTCCACTCTCGCCACCGTCTTGCGAATAGTTGAAACCGCATCCACATTCACCGAAATAGAATCAATCCCCTGATGCACTAAAAATTCCGCCATTGCCGGCTTTGATCCAGCTTGCCCGCAAATAGACGTCGCCACATTATACTTCTTGCACGTTCTGATCACGCGAGCAATCTCTCCCAGAACCGCTGGATGCATCTCGTCAAACAATTTCGCAATCCGCTCATTATTTCTATCGATTCCCTGTGTCAGTTGCGTCAAGTCATTCGTGCCAAACGAAACAAAACTGATTCCTACCTTGCAGATATCTTCAATAACCCAGCAGGCTGCGGGCGTTTCCACCATCACGCCAAATTCTATATCCCTTACTGGCTCCAATCCAACTTCCCGCATGATGGCTTTTGCTTTCTTTACTTCATCAGCGCGAATCACAAACGGCACCATCACGCCTATATTGGATAATCCTTCTGCATGCAGTTCGGCCAACGCCTGGAATTCCGCCTTCAATATCTTCGGCTCATCCAATAACCGCCGGATTCCATGCCAGCCAATCATCGGATCAGATTCTTTAGGCTCTTTCTCTCCGCCAGTTAAATTACGATATTCATCGGAGCGCATGTCAGAACAGCGGATCCACACCGGTTTTCCCGAAAATGCCTTCGCAATCTGCCTAATACCTTCTTTCAACAACGTAACATACTCCTCCTCTTTTCCTTGGCGGATGTATTCTGCCGGATGAATGCCGCCTTTGGCAATCATTATCTCTGACCGCACCAAACCCACGCCATCCGCACCGGTGGCTGCAGCCTTGACGGCCATTTCAGGGAGGTCAAGAATGACTTTGATTTCCGTCGCCGTCAAAAGTTGTTCACTTGCTCCAGCTAAAGCTTCTTCCTTCTTCTCTTCCGCTTTAAATTCAATCTTCCCTTCATACACAATACCACGAGAAGCATGCACTGTCACTATCTCTCCTTCTTTCAAAATATCCGTGGCATGTTCTGTTCCGACGATACATGGTGTGCCCATTTCCCGGGAAACGATGGCGGCGTGACAGGTCATACCTCCCTCATCCGTAATAATCGCTCCCGCGCGTTGCATCGCAGGCACCATGTCAGGCGTGGTCATCGTCGTGACTAAAACATCGCCTTTTAATATTTTATTTAGTTCTGAAGGATCACGCACAATCCTCACTACGCCACTATATACACCCGCAGATGCTGTTTCCCCTTTCAATAAGATTTTTCCCTGTTCTTCAACAGCCACGGCTCTTTCTTCTTCCTTCGGCTTAAACGTGGTGACTGCCCGCGTCTGCACAATAAAAATTTGTCCCTGCTCCGTCGCCCATTCCACGTCCTGCGGATGCTGATAGTGGTCTTCCAATTTCTTTCCTAAGCGGGCGATTTCGATAATATCTTTTCCGTTTATTTTCTGCCGGCTCTGTTCTTCCGGAGCAATCGCTTTCTTTTCATTCTTGCCAAACTCATTGCGGAACAAGCCCCATTCCTGCTTCTTCACTTCAATTTTCTTGATTTCCCGTTTGTCTTTATCCACCAGATACAGATCAGGATTCACTTCCCCGCTGACGATGGCTTCTCCCAATCCATAGACGGCTTCAATCACCAGCTCATCCTCCGTATTCTTCGCCGGATTGATGGTAAACATCACGCCGCTCGTTTCCGAATTCACCATCCGCTGTATCACCACGGCGATGAACACTTTGGCATGATCAAATTGGTTCTTGACCCGATAATAAATCGCCCTGGCGGTAAATAAAGAAGCCCAGCATTCACGCACTGCTCTGATCAAAGCATCTTTTCCTTTGACGTTGAGTAGTGTGGCCTGCTGCCCGGCAAATGAGGCCGTTGGCAAATCTTCAGCCGTCGCACTGGAGCGCACCGCGACAAAGACTTCATGTGCAGAAACCAGCTGCTCAGCCGCTTTCTTTCTGGTGACGCCTAATAATTCATAATTCTCGATAAATTCTTCCACTAGGTCATCGGGAATGGTAGTGGAGAGAATCATATTTTGGATAGTTTCTGCTATCTTCTGCAATCGTTCGGTATCCTCGACGTCTAAATCCTGAAGAAGACTGAGAATCTTATCTTTGATTTCGGTTCGCTCAATGAATTCTTTATAGGTGTCGGCGGTAATTACAAAGCCGGGAGGGACGGGAAAGCCCAGGTTGAACATTTCACCTAAGTTTGCGCCCTTTCCGCCGGCAAGGCCGACGTCATCTTTATGAATATCTTTAAACCAAACGACGTGAGTCATTCTACACCTCTTTTTTAACAACGATTAAAAAAGATGGTTCAGAAACAGGAACTGTTTCTCGCCACCTCTTTTCATCTAGAACAAAATAGTGACGTATTTAAACTTAATTGAATATTCAGTATCTCCGAATGATAATCTGTTTTTTGAGCTACACGCTGATTAAGACATTTCCTTAAGCTGATATAGGGTGATCACACACGCCCTGGGACCCTAATGTTCTTACTGCGTCCTATAATTTGCTCTTGGTTTATCGGC
>JACPND010000024.1 GCA_016185625.1 Candidatus Woesearchaeota archaeon
AGATACAACAGACAGAACTATCTCATCAATCATTTCTGTCTGTTGGTATCCTACTTAGAAGGGTTTGAACTATTAAGATAGGTTATTCAAACCCTTCTATAGTAAGTGACATTTGTATAAAAATTTAGGTCACTTACTATACAAAGAATTAGGCCTGAAGAAAGAGATACTCCCGGTTCTATCGGCACTTAAAGCCAGTGTGCCACTGGAAGTCCAGGAAAAGATTATCCTCCTGCGGAGAAAAGGTTCTTGGCTGCGACCATCAAACATCTCCTTCGTCAGTCGGACCGTCGTGCGAGAATGTAAAACGGCACTGCTAAGGCTCCGAGGGCTACTAGAACGTCTGCGTATAAGATAAGGAAAGCAAACTTGTTCAGCAGTTTATCAAGAAGCGTTCTGGGGGTATAATTATCAACTGCCGCATCCAGATATTTCCATCCCACCGGGGTGTACCAATGAGTATGGGTGCGGTCAATCGTTTCATAAACGGCCGGCGATACCAACAGTGATCCTTTATAGATGAGGAATTTGTCGACAGCATTCAGTTCGCTGATCTTTTCAGTTCTCTGACGGAAGAAAGAACTCAACTCTTCCCCAAAACTATAAATCCGTTGATAATCTTCCGGCTTCCAGCCGCAATTTTTTCCCGGTCCGCATTCGATGTAATAGAGGGGAATTTCCTGTTTCTGTCCGGGAAAGTTGTTGAGATTTTGTGCCAGTTCCGGAAAATATGTTCCCTCGAGATAGTGCTTATTGTAAAACACCCAGGCGTAGATGCCACGATAAATTCTGGGATCCATCACCACGATGGCATGGGCAGGAATATTTTCTGCAGCATAGTCATGCAAGACATTCTGGATGGAAGATGCCCGCAGGGGAATGATTTCTTTCAGGACAGAGATGGCATTTATAGACATGAGGATTACCAGCAGGGCCAGGACATACCTAAATTTTATCTTCGATGTGACACGTTCATGAATTCTGACCAGGCCGTATCCGGCAAAGATGCTCAGTACTATGGGGATCCAGACGTAATGTGTCGGGCTTCCCATCTTTCCTGCAAGATACAACAGAAGGGAAGCTATCGTCAGCACGAGCAAGGCCGTTCCGTATTTCTCTTTTTTCCAGGCAAATCCCAGGCCGAGAAACCCGAGAATGAGAATCAGTGCGTCATATCTTGGCATCGCATCAGAAAAGAAACCTTTGGTGATGCCCAGAAAACGCTGTAATGTCCAGAGTTCGGCTTCCTGACCGGCATAAACGCTGCTTTGGCCGACGCCCGCCAGCACGGTGAAATAATAGTCAGTCATTCCCTTCTCTTGGTATAAGAGATAGTTATAGACGAGTACGGGCATGACCACCAGAACCATGATGATGCCCGCGATAAGCAGTGCTTTCCCGGCGTTCTTATTATACACAAATTTCCCATCCTGGCGGTGGAGCAATCCTGATTTTGTTTTCCAGCCGTGTGAAATTAGAATTACCAGATATGCAGGAACAAAGAGCAGGACAATCGGTTTGGCCAGCGCCCCCAAGGCCAGAAACAGCGCTGCAAAATAGAGTCTCTTCTGATTCCCTTTAAGCGCCAGAATAAAAAAGTACAGGCTGAGTAAGGCGAAAAAATAAGAGGTCATATCCATTTCCTGATTCCAGCGGAGGGCAAAGCCTGACAGGGCGAAAAGAAACGCTGACACGTACGCTGCTTTTTTGTGTTGAAATAATTCCAAAGAAATCAAGAAAATGACGATACTGGCAACGGCGCCAAAGACAATCGACGGCCAGCGTGTGGATATCAGCGAAATCCCGCCCCCTATTTTATAACCGATATCGACTAAATAAAAATAGAGAGGTGCCTGCTCAACGGTGGATAACCGTTCGGCAGAAATAATGTTATAGGGAATTAACGAATAGATCATCTCGTCTGAGCCGATGTCGACGTAGTGAGCAGAGATAGTGCGAAGAGCAAGACCGAGAAGAACAATTAACAAGGAGTACACCACCACTTTGGGAATTTTCATGAAGATATCGGTTCAGGACAAGCGCACTTTTTATATCTTCCTATGCCGATAATCTTTTAAACCTCTTGCTTTTTGAAAGGATATGGCCTCTTTCATCACGATTGTCCTTTTCTTTGCGTACCTCTTGGGATTAGGATTTACTGCCACGTATTGGGTGCGCAAGCCGGAGCATTTTTTGGAACGTCTTATGGTGTATGCAGCTATTGGATTAGGCGTGTTTCCCATTCTTTCCATCATTCTTAACTTCCTGCACATCCCTCTGGACTGGAAAATCTTCCTGTTGCTGAGCGTCGCTTTTCCGGTTTATATCCTGATCCGAAAAATCCAGAAAAGGGAATATCATTTCTCGTTCCGCCCGGTGTTGCGGAAGTCTGACCTAATCCTTATCGCAGCGCTGTTAATTTTTGCTGCATCTCTCTTTATGTACGTCAAAGGCGCTTTTGCCTATCCTTATTTGGAAGATGAAGATCCCTGGGGGCATGCTGTAGGTGTAAAATATGTTGCTCTCGAGAAAAATGCCTACGATCCGCCGACCAGCCAAGTTGGCGCTGTTGATACATCATTATCTTATATCGACCCGTATCCTCCTGCCTATGATGTCATGATGGGCATATCTCACCAGACCTCGCCGGAGATGCAATGGACATTAAAATTCTTTAATGCGTTGATTATTTCATTAGGGATATTATTTTTCTTTCTCTTCGCCAAAGAATTTACCCAAAGCAGCGGGAAAGCCCTGCTGGCCACCTTCTTCCTGGCAGCTGTCCCGGCATACATGAGTCATTTCATCTGGGCGCATTCATTGGCCATTGCGCTGCTTTTTCCGGCATTGTATGCACTTTGGAAAATCCGGGAAGAGAAAAACTGGATGTATATCGCTGCCATCATGGTCGCCAGCATCTGGGTTTCGCAAAACGTTGAACAGCCATTGAAATTAACGACGATGATGTTGATTTTTATTATTGTTGCCGGCATTACCCTCCGCCGCTCTATCAAATGGGAACTGACGGCGGTAGGCAGCGGGATTCTCCTATCTATGGTCTGGTGGGGAACGATGGTGCAGAAATACGGCTTGCGCAATTTTGTACGGTATTATACTGGTGATAAAGTTTTCTCTGCCGGAGCTGAGCCCGCCGTGTCGTCAGTGGCATCGTCAGTTTCTGACGCAGCTTCTTCTGCAACGAGTTCAGGGATTTTGCAGAAGCTGCTTAGTTTGTGGAAATCCTTTACAGGCGCAGGTGGATCGGCATCAAGGGCTTATTCTACTAACGATTTTTTCATTGCCAAAGAGAATAATATGATTAATGGCCCCATTGGGATAGGGTTAGTGGTGTCCCTGCTTGTTCTCTTTGGATTGATTTACGTGCTGTGGAAATATCGTTCTAGCATCGTGGAAGAAAAGAATTCCTGGCTAGCGGTTACTTTATTCTGGCTGATCTTTACGTTCTGGGCGGTCAATGGCGCGACGTTTCCCGTTTCCGTTGCCCGCGGATCATTCCGGAGCTGGATGCTGCTAGCCATTCCGGTGGCGATTCTGGCTGCGGAAGCAACGCATGTACTAATGAGGATAGGGAAGAAGTTTAAAGTGCCAGCTTTCATTGTTCTCGTTCTGATCGTAGCAGGAGCATTGTTCACCTCAGGGATTCAGAAGTATAAGTACAACACTACCCTCTGGCCGACTTCAGGATCATTCGTGCAGCAGGCGGAGCCATTTGAGTACGGACAATGGTTCGCCACGATTCCTCCGAATACGCCGGTCTTTCTCTACGCTCCACGGGATAAATTAGTTATTGGTTATAATGCCTATACTTGTGTCTGGTGCGAGGACATCACGGCATTCCGGAAGACTATTTTAGAGAAAGACGCCAAGGAACTACATAGTTTTCTCGCCTCTCACCAATATGAGTACTTGATACTAAATGGAGCGATGGACAGGAAATATTTTATGGGCGGCTTTGGCGAGAATAAGACCAATGAGCTTCTGCCCAGGCGCTATGAAGAGATCCAGAAATCCGGCCTGTTTACGCCGGTGTATTATAAAGAGAATCTGTTTCTGGTGCTGAAAGTTAATTACTGAAGAAAATACGGAAGAGAAATTTAACTTATCTTTGACGTTTTAGCTTTATTATAGTCGATACTTCTTTATATTCCTTCTGTTTTCATTTATAAAGAGAGGCGAAGAAGGGGGCATAGGCTTCACCTCAGAGGCAAAACCCATGTCCCAAAATAGCAAAAAGAGTAAACGAGGCAGTATAAATAAAGGTATTGATTTTGGAAAGCAACTATTTGCTTCCGTTCTGCGAAGCAGAAAAGGCGCATTAACTGAATTAAGCCGCATCTTACGTTTTCAAAGAGGAACAAAAGGATTTCAAAGAGAATATGAGCGGCTTCTTCCTCTTATTGCTGAGATTAAAGGAGCGTACAAACACTGTATTCTTTCAACATTTTCCTCAGTTGGATTCAGGATAGGCATTATTGATGATACTGACGTCGAGAAAACAGGGGAGCAATTTCCTCATGAAAAAATACAACATAACCACACTACAAACTCTTTTTTCACTGGAATGAAAGTGATTTCCAGTGCAGTTTACCAATGCGGTAAAGTCGCCGCTGTTTCTTCTCGTATTGTCAAAGAAGAGGACAATAAACTTCTGCTTGCTCGAGAGGATATTGATCTGCTAATCGATGATTACTTCGTTGAAATCTTTCTCTTTGATAGCTGGTA
>JACPND010000020.1 GCA_016185625.1 Candidatus Woesearchaeota archaeon
CACCAAGGCTATTATTGATGAAGTGTTTTAATATGCGATTGTTGAATGTAAGTTTATCGATATCCACATGAGAAGAAGATACGCTCTATTTAAAGGTTTTTTTGACTATTCAAAAAAGGTGAATCGCTCTCGGAGATACTGATATTGTAATACTTCATTCCTGTTTCTCATCCATTTGCCATTCATGATGAATTCCATTGAATTGCTTACTTTTTATTGGACCAGTAGAACATGTTTTGACTTCAACGCGAAACATTGATCTTGTTTTTGGATTACTTGCCAAAATATCGACGCTTTTTGTATTCCCGAAAGTAAGAGTGCCGGTAATATTTCTCATAGCTAACTGGGCTAAAACGTAAGATTCTCCAGCCAGACTGACATTTTGAATGCCGATTTTGGTTTTAGACATTGACAATCTCCCTGCCGTCGTGGATTACGAATACTTGGCGAAGAAAAGCGAAGGATATTCTTTTCGGGAGCTGGAGCGCTGCTGGAATATGCTGATGTATCATTATCTGGAAGATAAGACAGAACTTACCTCTGCGGTACTCCGTGGTTTGCTGAAAGATAACGCCTTGGAAGAGAAGATGGCGTACGGGTAGAGCTTTTATCGAGAAGACAAAACGAGTGGCAAAGGCTTTTAGTTAAAGCGCCTTCACTCTTCCCGGCAGGTTCTGGAAGACTTCTCCCTGCGCAATCATCTGCTCCAGAATCTTCTCCGTATCAACGATCGAGGATCTTTCAATCAAGGTTTCGATGGGCACGCCCTGTCCCTCATCCAGCTCGCGGATTAATCTTGCCAATTTCTGCAGAGGAACAAGAAGGACATTGTCCTTCTGTTCAGAAGGGAAAACTATCCCTCCTTGAACAAGAGGCTCTTCAACGACACTCTCCACCGCAACAACTTCTTCTACAATGGCTTGCGGCGCCGTTACGGCTCTCAGTTTACGATGATGGAGCTCCAACGCCCGCACCTTTAACCACAACAGATTGATTTTCCGGATAATTTCTATCGCCAGGTATTTCTCCTGATCATACATCCGCACCCGGCCGATGACCATGACGGCATCGCTGATCATCACCCGAGAAACCGCTGCGTTTTCTTCAAACGACCGGGCGATGATTTTGCCGGTGCCATCATCAATCCATAAGTTAGTGATATTGCCCAGTTCTTCTTTATTGACGACAATGGCGCCTATATTCAGGCGATATATTTTTTCCTCTCCACACAAAAGATAATTCGGCGACTGTTCCTGCTCCTGCACATAGGTTCCGTCCAGAATCTGCCGGATAGTCAATTTAATTGCCGGAAAGCGCGTAAAAGTTTCCATGGTCATAATCGCTGGACGAAGTTCCGCTTGGGTTCAAAGACATCGCCGGAACGGCGCAATTTCTCCAACACCTCTTCAACTTGGCCGACAGTCATGTTTTTCTCCTTGGCTGCTTCCACAATCGCTTCCAGCGGAATCAGTTTTGAGTTCAGCTGCTTCTCTAAGGCATCAATAATCTCTTTAAGGACGCCAATATTACTGCGCTGCGTGGCGGTGATCCTGCTGCTCAGGCGGTCAATGTCAATTTTACCTGTCTCGTTGTCTTTGGCAATCTGACTCAGGCAATAATTGATGAGTTCGATGGCTTTCTGGGCATCTTTTTTCGTGACGGTCTTGGACAATCGTATTTTTGCTGAGGCTTCCGAAAGCCTGATTAACGCTTCCAGTTGCCTGGCCGTGATAGGGACGGGAGCACGCTTACCTTCGGTTGCGGTATCACTATTACGCATCGTGATATAATATTCTTTGATTTCTTCAATTGCCGCATCGGTCATTTTTGGATTGCCCGTCTGGCGGATATACGAGAAATATTTTGTCAGCAGATTGGTGCTTATTTCCGCTTTGGCTTTTTCCGGGTTCTTGTGCAGGGCCAGGATAAACGTAGCGGTCTGCTCATCTTTTTCCCGCTGAGGATTATCTTGCACCGGAAAAATAAGGTCGAAACGATTGATTAATGTGGGCGGCAGATCAATCTGCTCGGCGAGGAGCCCATAAGGATCGAACCGCCCGTGTTTCGGGTTAGCCGCCGCCAAGACGGTCGTTTCACAGCGCAACGTCGCCTGAATATTTGCTTTGCTGATACTTACTTGCTGCTGTTCCAGGCCTTCGTGGAGTGCAGCACGATCTTCTTTTGTCATCTTATCTAACTCGTCGATAATCGCAAATCCGTGATTGGCTAATACCAGTGTTCCTGCTTCCAGGCTCCAGCCGCCGAGAAATTCATCTCGTACGACAGATGCGGTGAGGCCGGCACCACTCGCCCCTTTTCCTGATGTAAAACGCGCTTTTGGGGCGACCTTGGAGATTCTCTTCAGCATCTGACTTTTTCCCGCTCCTGGATCACCAATAAGGAGCACATGCATGTCTCCTCTGGTCACCACGCCGTCCGGCCGCTCCTTCTTGCACCCTCCGGCCAACTGCAGTACCAGGGCTTCTTTGATCTTGTCATGGCCAAAAATAGACGGAACGATGCTGTTGGAAAGCACTGCCAGGACGTCCGGGCTTTTGGCAATTTTCCTGATTTCCTCCATTTCCTTTTCATTAATTTTCAGGTTAAAGAAATCCTCCTGCATCGGCTCTAGGTTATTGGCTTCGATGATCAGGTCGTATTTCACTGATTGTCCTCCAGTCTTGAGGATAATGGGCACTTCCGTCACCCAGCCATATAAGCGTACTTTTGAACCGGGAGCGGTACGGCGGTCAGAAATAGGTGAAACCAAATCATCTTTCAGAAATACGTTAATGCGCTTAGGCTGTCCCGCCCCTTCCAACTCATCGGGTGATTCTTCCAGCACGATGCCCTGGCCATCAAGCAGTTCTTTTGAAATTTCTTTAAATTTTCCCTTGCGCCCGCAGCTGCAGCGGCTGGGCTCGTGATATTTTTGGTCAGTTTGGAACAGAGTAATCATGGTTCCGCAGGAAGGGCATTCGAATTTAACCGTCGTGACGTGAGGGCGGACATCCGACTTTTTTCTGACGACGCCTTCCGTCCAGAGAAACTTGTTCAGATGCTTGCTCCTTATTTCTGATACCGCTACTTTCTGCGAGTCAGGAAGATTGGTCAGGCGGACATTGAACTTGGTGATTTTTTGGTCAAAGTCTTTGATGGTCAATTCCGCAGCTTTGAGCACTTCTTCCGGCGCTTCTAGCAGTTCTTCGCTCAATTCAGTGTTAAATTTTATCAGCTGGGTGAAATCTATGACCAGAAAACTCTGCCCTTTCCGGACGGCTTCTAGGAGTTGGGGGTAATAGTTCTGTTCAATAAAGTCCCGAAAAATCTTTTTCTGTTCGTCTACTTCCATATACGCCCCACAATCTCCAGAAAAAAAGAATATATAAAGATTTAGTTACTTCCCTAGCACTTTCTTGAGGTTCTCGATGAGCTTATCCACCGCATCGTTCACTTCTTTCTCAGTCTTCGTTCCGGTACAGACAATCTTACCATTGCTGAAGAGCAGGAAGGTTGCATTAGTTCCTTTCAGCTTATGCACCAAACCCGGGAACTGCTCCGGCTCGTATTCAGTATTCGGCAGCTTGACACCTAAGATATTTAAGTTCAGATCCATGCCGATATGGCCGGAAGCGACGATATTCTGAACGGTAATCTGGGGCTTAATCGTAACATGAATGTCCAGCTTTTTAAGCGCTTTGATGATCTGTTGGATGGCCAATTCTACATCTCCCATGGTCCTAGCGCCCGTACAGACAATCTTCCCGCTGGAGAACACTAAAGCAGATGTTTTGGGCTCTTTGATCCTGAGAACAAGACCGGGAAATTGCTCGGGATTGTATTCAGTATTCGGCAAAGTTGCCGCCATCTTCTCTAAAGGGATATCTTTCTCTAACGACGACGAAACCACAATATTAACAATTTTAATTTCTTTTTTTGCCATAACGATTGCCCCCGCTTATTTAAAAACAGTTTGATTTGTTTATAAATCACAAGAGAGTATTTAAACGTTTCCTTTATAAATGATAGTTTCTAAAAAAAGTATATACTCTACATAGTTGCTCGGCAGGGGAACACCCCCTTGGTTTCCGGTGGATTTCTCGACGAGAAAAGAAGACAAATTAAGCGCAAAAGAAAGAGAGGAATGTTTTTAAATAGGCAGCTGGTCGAGAGCGTATGGACGTCTTACTCCTCCGTTACGGGGAACTCTTTTTGAAAGGCCAGAACCGGGGTTTCTTTGAGCGCTGTCTGATGAATAATATCCAGAGGATGCTCTCTTGGCCAGTGGAACGGCTCCATTCGAGACTCATTGTGCCGTATAATCGAGAACATAGTCGTATTACCAGCATCTTTGGGATTACATCGTATTCGCCGGCAGTACGCGTCGAGGCAGATGTTGAGAAGATACAAAAAGCAACGGTTGAGTTGGTACAAAGCAAAACAGGGACATTTAAAGTAGAAACTCAACGCTCCGACAAGCGGTTTCCTCTCAAATCCCCAGAATTGAATAGAATAATAGGGCAGTGTGTGGAAGAGCAGACCTCTCTCACATTTGACTTCAAGAAGCCGCAAACTATACTTGGTATCGAAATCCATGAAAAGGGGGTCTTTCTGTTCACGGAGACGTTTAAGTGCAGAGGTGGTCTGCCGACTGGCGTGGAAGGGAAGGCGCTGGCATTTATTGAGGATGACGCTAGCGTATTGGCAGGGATATTGTTCATGAAGCGGGGAGTGCAAGTTCTTCCCGTGGCGTTGGGAGAACGAGATATTTCACTGCTGCAGAAATATAGTCCAAAGAAGCTGGAGTTGAAGGTGCTGAAGGACGTGGCAGCAATTGAGAAGTATGCGATGGAGCAGAAGATCGATGCGATAGTGTCGAAGAAGAAGTTCGAGAATTTGGTGTCGTTTAATCCGTTGGCAGCAATAGACCTGAAAGAAAAGAGCGAAATATTTAAATAAGTGACGGCACTTACAAACTAAAAATGACTAACATAACCCTTTCTATTGAGGACTCCATATACAAACAAATGCGAACCTATTCGGAAATCAAATGGAGTGAGTATGTGCGAAAGATGATTCAGAAGAGACTCCAGGAATTAGAAATTTTGAAAAAACTTCCTAAAAACGAATCTGTTCTCACCATGCTGGCATCCGAAGAAGTATTAAAAAAAGAGTGGGATAATGAAGCTGATGAACGCTGGAATACGGTATAATCAGCGAGACGTGGTGCTTATTCCGTTTCCGTATTCTGATCTGACTGGTGTGAAGTTGCGGCCGGCGTTGATTCTTTCGAATGCCAAGTTAAACAAAACTGAAGATAGAATCTGCTGTTTGATTACCAGCAATACGCCAGTTGACGGCATAGCACTCGGTAAGAATTGTTTTTTGGAAGGAAATTTGCCTTTTGAAAGTTGGGTCAAGCCACATCGCTTATTTACGATCAATGAGCGTATTATCAAGAAAAAATTGTGCACCGTCACAAAATCATTTCACACTGCTGTCCTTCAGGCACTGAATGAGTATTGGGTTTGACTACACTTCCATCGTAATCTTGTGCTTATCTTTGGGATGAACAAAAACTTCTTTTCCTTTTTTTAATCCCATAAAATCAGCAATTCTTTTATTGATTACGACTGCAATGGATGATCCTACTGGGGTTATTGTCGCCGGAGCGCCCAGACCCCAGAATCCTTTTTTCTTCGCTGCCTCATCGATGGCCTCAGAGGTTTTTTCATCAAAAATCTCTTCACCCGCTGAAGAGTATTTGAGATGTTTTCTGTCACGAATAACTAATTTCCCACCCACTTCGAATACGCCGCTAATGCTTCTTGTTCTGATTTTGCTTTGATAAGCGCCCTTCCGTCCTGAAATAAAGTGATGTTCCTGAAGCGCAAGGTATAGCCGTCGTCTTCCACCACATCTATTTTTTTCCATTTTTCTTTTAGTCCCTGCAAATCTTTCGGTTTTCCAGTTATCTGATATCGTTCTGAAGAACAGAACCGGACTTCCCGTACCACGTCTTTTTTTGCCAAATATTCATACCTTCCCCGGCACGTCGGGCAGGCCGGATTTTGTTTTACTTTTAGTTTCTTAAACTCATTTGCATTAAGATCAAAATGATGCAATATTGATTCTACTTTTTCTCCAAGTAGTATTTTCACTGCTAAATTCACCTGAAAAGCAGCTATCATCGCGGTAATCGTATTCAACACACCCACCGTTTCGCAGGTATCCAGGCTCGCTTCCCGCATAAAACAACGCAAACACGCCCGACCTGGAAAAATCGGCATCACCATGCCGCTTTCTTTAATCGCTGCGGCATAAATCCAGAGGATTTTTTCTTTCCGGCAGAAATCATTGAGCAACAATCTGGTTTGAAGATTATCGGTGCAGTCCAGAACCAGATCATAATTTTTTAAGACACGGATATTAGCACTTGAAAGATGGACGGGCTGCGCATCTATCTTAATTTCCGCATTGACCCCCATTAACTTTTCTTTTGCCACCGCGGCTTTACTTCTCTCTACATCTTTCTCCGTAAACAGGATCTGCCGCTGCAAATTACTTTCTTCCACCACATCACGGTCAATTAAAAGTAAAGAACCAATGCCAGAACGCACTAATAATTCCGCCGCTACCGTGCCCAGAGCGCCCACGCCGACAATGGCCACCTTTTTCTTCTCTAATTTCCGCTGTCTTTCTTCCCCGATCACTAACGCCTGCCGCGAATAGTTCATGGAAGCACCTTCCGGATTTGGCAGGCATGGCAGATTCTCCCCTGCGCCGGCTCACCGCATTCCGCACAGATATTGACCTGCGTATCCTGCTTTCTGGCCTGTTCTTTCAGCAGCGGCAGCATCGCTAAAAAGGAGTTGATGATTCCTTGTTTGGTCCCTTTATACTTTGCTTCAAAGTCATTCAGCATATCACGAATCTGAGCGCGAAACCCTTCGTTCGCATACGGGCATTCAGCAAATTCTACCTGAAATTTTTGCAGCAGCGCATACAAGCGGGTTTCTTTTTCCGTGCAGAAATAGAGTGGTTTTACCCGCTGCACAAACAGTTCCTGCTCTTCCACGCCGGAAATCGGGCCCAGATGAGCTGCTAAGCCAGTATTAGCTTTGAAAATATTCATGATAACCGCCTGCGCTTCGTCGTCTAAATTATGCCCCGTGATCACTTTCGTCGCTCCTAACTTCCGAGCGTGCTTATTCAACAGGTAGCGCCGCCAGACACCGCAGACATTACATGGTTTTTTCTTGGTTCCTTTATTAACAATAGGATAGGCGTCGTCAAGGGTGTAGCTGAATTCAGCGGTGGTTTTCACGATCGTCAGCGGAATCCGATGCTCAGCGCAAAATTTGTCTAAATCAACCAGCGTCTTTTCCCGGTAATCGTGGATGCCTTCATCAATCGCTAAGGCAGAGAGGGGATTGTCCATCTTATTTTTTTCCAGATATTTTTTGGTCAGATACAGCACGGTCAACGAGTCTTTCCCGCCGGATGCCGCGACACATAGCACATCCTCACGCGCAATCAAATTATATTTTTTAATCGTGTGAAATACTTTTTCTTCGACGTACGAGATGAAGTGGGATCGGCACAGCGAGCCATGCTGCAGTTCCATGACTGATTTATGAACACACTTAAGGCAATTCATCTTATCCACCCGAAATGACACTGAGAAGCTCAATTTCATCGTTGTTCTTTACCGCTTCATCTGCCGTAAGCACTTCATCGTTACGCACGACGATGACTGTTTCCGGATTGATTTTTAAGTGTTGGAGAAGTTCTTCTACTTTTGAGCCAGAAAAATTAATCTTTTCGGTGCAGTTCTCTCTCTCGTGAATAATCGTCAGTTTCATGGGCCGTCTCCTAGCGAGGCAGTTGGTGTCTTATTTTGTGCTCTGTTTTATAAATATTTCCTCTGTGGTGGTAAAATATATAAATAGCGCCATCCTATTGATTCCATGGATGAAATAGTCTTGATGAAACGAACGCCGGAACTAGAACAATGGTGTCAGCAGTTAGGCTTCCAGCAGGTTCTGTTTTTGGACGATATTCAGATGCTGTCCGGGAGAAAACCAGGGGAAATACTCTCGCAGCTTAAAGGAAAAAAATATTTCATCTACGAGGCTGCGGATGAGCCGACTTTGCGTTTCGTGGTAGAAAAAATCTCCGTTCCTCTGGTCATCGGCATGGAAAAGATCAATCCGGCTGACAGCCTGCATTACCTGCGCGGCGGGTTAGATCAGATACTCTGCACGCTGGCGCGGCAGAAAGAAAAAACCATCGGCTTTTCCTTTGCTGACATTTTACACGCACAAAACCGCCCGCAGCTCTTGGCCAGGATGATGTTCAACATCAAATTATGCAGAAAGTATAACGTAAAAACCTTCTTCGGCAGTTTTGCCAGAGAGAAATGGGAGATGATTTCCAAAAAAGATCTGGAAGCGTGGAAGAGAGTGCTGGAGAAAGGTGATTAAAGAAAACATATATCAGGACGCTCTAATTTAACATCGATAAAATTGGGATGGTTCTGCAACAGCGTCACCAGTTGTTATTAGTACAAACTCCTTTATAGTCCGGCGGTACGCTGCTGCATGAAGGATAACTGCTGCTTCCACTGCTAGATGACTTTCCACTGGACGAAGAAGCATTACTGCAAGAGCAGGAACAACCTCTTCCAGGATATTCTTCATTACATTTCTGGGTTGCCAAACCTTCTGCACTGGATTTGGAACTTGCGCCATAAATCTCTATACCCACAAAAAGCCCGTTTCCTTCGCAATTACAATTATATTTTTGATTGTTCGTTGAACTACTACTATTATTAGAACCGCTAGAATAATTATCATTACTAGGATCATCACTTTCTGTCTCACAGCCAATCACTGCCGGCATGCCCAACAAAGAAATTAACCCTGCGCCAGCTAATAATTTTCTCCCATTTTTTAAAATATTCTCCAATCTTTCCATTTTTGTTACCTCTTCGTTTAAATTTTTCACTTACATAGGTAAAGTGGAGTCGCTTTGTTCCCTTTACTGTCTGTGCACTCACAATATGCATCGTCGTCATAGGTCTCCGTTGGCCAACAATCAATCCACTGGCCATCTACATGACAACTGCAGTCATTTTTCTCACCGCATCCAGAATATCCTAACACCAAACTGGCAGCCAAAACCCCAATACTTATCATTTTACTTAAAATAAGCTCCTGCTGCGGCGCAGGGCTCATAGCAGCCGTTCTTTTTCACACATTCGGTGTTGGCAGAGATACCTTTGGAGCCGGTTTCGAAGATTTCTGCACATTCGTATTCCGATGACGAAGTACAACGATTTTCCGTCAGGCAGTCGCAGCACTTCTCCTGATCTGTTGTCAGAGCTGCTTCACAGCCTGGATACAAAAGCATGCTTGCGGCTACCAGCACACGAGACGTATTTGCTTTCATAGTTCCTAAAATCAGTTCTAGAGTATTTTTCATTTTCTTTTAATATGCACCCCTTTATCTCTATTTTTAAATTTTATGATTCTCAGATAAGGTCTACTTTATGAATGACGGCAAGGCCAAGATTGCTGCGACACTAAGCTACTGCTTGCACCAGGTTAAGGAACACTTTTCTATCAGGAAAATAATCCCATTTTTGAACAACTACCTCTCCAGAAAAGTGGGTCGCGGCAGGCCAGCCGTCATTCATTCGCTAAGATGGCAGTATCTGATTCTCATTTCTTTTCTTTGAGTAAAATCTCCATTGCTTCTTTTGTTTCCTGGCATTGTCGGACATCCCTAAGAAAGATCACTGAGGCATCGTACTTCCCATCAATCACTAAAATCAATCCTTCAGTCCTATAATTTTCCTGGCTAGTTTCAAAAGTATCTTGGCATTTCAGAGATTCGATTTCATCCCAAGTAAATTGTGATGAAAATTGCGATGAAACTACCCTTTTGAAACTACTCCAATAAACTGGGGTTTGAAAGCAGTAAAATCCATTGTTGTCAATTCGAAAATGAGGTTCATTTTCGCCGATATCGTTTTTATACGATGGATAAGCTTGGTAATCTCTTTTAGCATAGGTGGTCGGTGGTGACGAACACGCGAGTAAAAGAGAAAAGTATGTTAGTCCACTTGCGATTAATTTCTTAATCATGGTTTCAATTGTAATCCCACATAAACACGTATGGCCTTGGCAAAATCCGCAGTCTGCAGAGTGTCACGAAAATGACCCATATTAATACATTTTTTACCATAGTCACACACTTTTACCATTTCTTTACCTGAAACGACTTTGGTGATTTGATCCCATCTGACATACTTGGGAAATGATGGAGAGCCTTTTGTGGTGAATTTGATACCCTCTTCCGTAATATCCATCTCATCACAGAGGGGCTGGACAACCCACGGATTACAAATGTTTTTTGCAATTTCCTGAAGATTATGCAACGCGATTTCCTTCCGGTATGCCGGATATTGGTCATAATCACGTTGGGCATACGTTGTCGCGCAATGCAACCCTAAGGCTGCTGCAAAGACAAAGCCTTTTTTCACCAACGATTCTAAAGTTCCGCCCATATCCTCTTCCAGGAGCCGAACCTATTTAAAGATTTCTACTTTTTTACTGTTTAGTAAGAAATTAACGAAAGATTAATAAAGAGTGGGACGCTTTAGATTTCTATGTTAGAAGAGATACTTCAGAAACTGATATCGTCGCCATTGGTTAGGGCTACCGCCGTTTCTATGATTATTGGCTCTTCAGCACCCGTTTTAGCTGAACCCGCGCGTCAAAGTTACAGTTTGCTTCCGGATTGGCAAGGCGGTTTTAGTGAATATGCTCCTTATGGGATTTTACAGGTAGCTGGTTTGGATGAGCCGCCCAGGCCGCCGTATCTCTCACCAAAGCCAGGTCCTGCCGTCCCTTCAGAAGCAGTTCCTAAAGAGAATCCACCAGACAAGCCAAAAAGAAGTCATGCCAGCGACTGGGTTTTGATTGGGGGTGGCTTATTATCAATCTATCTAGGATCCATAGTGGTGAGCAATAAGGTTTGTGTTTCTGACAGCGGGAACAATTATCAATTGGAATGCCATAATCCGTACGAATCCATAGGATACATTACCGTTGCTGGTGGTCTTGGACTTACTATCTTAGGGATAGTTGGATTGAAGGAAGACTAAATGTTGTTAACGGATTCAAAAGAAACAAACATGACACTCGACAATCTATTAAACGGACTGGCACGCACTCTTCTTCGAGGAAGTTTTGGTTTAGTGTTAGGATATTCTGGAATGGCCTGTGAAACTGCATCCGGTAATTCTCCTTCACAGACAGCATGCGCTTCTGATAGTGAGTGTAAAGGGGATAGGGTGTGTGTAGGAGGAGAGTGTAGAGATTCAGTAAAAGAAGAAAGATATATGGATGTCGACAACAACCAAAATATCACTCCACAAAGCAGTGCTTGCCAGTCACATATTACTAAAGGTTGTCACCAAAATAATCTTTATTGGAAAGATAGTTGTGGAAATATTGAAGAAAAGATTGAAGAATGCTATAGTAAATGTAAGGATGATCATTGTTGTGGTAATGATTATCGATGCTTTGATGGCGATGTGTATATGTTTGAGGCAGGACTACTGTGTGAGACTTCTTTAGAACAGGACTGCGATGACCAATACGAATTCTGTGAGGATGCCGCTTGCAAAGCTAAGTTAGAACGATGGGCCGATTTAGGTAACGGGACGGTCCAAGATGATAAAACCGGCTTAATTTGGCAGAAAGTTAGTGAGAAAAACCTAAAAAATGATGCCCAAGGTTGGCCTTATTGTGAGAATCTTTCAATAGCAAATTTAACGTGGCGCTTGCCCATAAAAAATGAATTAAAGGATTTGTGGATAGAACAGAAAATTAAAGGATGTCACTTTAGCTTGATATTTGAAGGGGGATGCGATTATATTTATTGGGCAGAAGAAAGCGAACATTCTGCCACTATCGATTTTGGCAACAACAACCCAGATGCATGGAGTACTCAAAAAGGAGGATATGTTCGTTGCGTCAGTGATTAAATTTGCCCATTCAAATGACTAACTTTTTTTTGGTGGGCGTATATTTATAAATTCAAAAGATTTTCTAAAGCTATGTTCAAAAGAGGACTATGGTTGGTGCTATTAGTACTTCTGGCTACCTTGGTGAATGCAGAATTAATGGTGAACGAGAACAAGTATTTAGGAGTAAGGGTAGGAATCGATGATGTTGATACCTGGGGTGATGATCCTGATTGTTACGATGGCCGGCAGGAAATTTCTATTCAAGGATCAACCTGCGGCGGATTCTACAGGAGCAGTCCAGACGTTTCCGGCTGTGATTTCTCAGATGTCCCGCCAAGCCAGGGCTGTTGGGTATTTGCTGTAGAGTTAGATGGCGAGAATTGCGGAGAGGATCCCGAAGATGCAGATGACGACAATTGTGGCGAAGCCAACGTTGTTGAGACGACGATTATCAAAGCAACTTACACTCCTGATACATTCTCTCATTATTACAACCGCAACGAAGTTTCTGGCAGCGATGATGACAACGAGTACGCCTGCGCGTTTAATGATTTTGACGATGGCGGGATTCCCAATTTTAAATCCGGAGACGGAAAAGAATATTTGTGCGCTGATGACCATTACTGGCACCAATGTTCTGCTGAGAATGGGGCCGAAGACGCACCCGGTGATCTAAATACCACCACTTGGGCTAATCAACGCATCTATCAATGCCTCCTTGATGAAACGACGAAACTGCCCCAATGGAAACAACTTCCCGGCCTAGATGCCGACGGTGATGGTTATACCACGCAAACTAATGACTGCGATGACGATTCATCCCAGAATCCCGCCGTCTGCAATGAACTTGAATCTCCTGAGGGCTGTAAGAGTGATGCCGTGAAATATGCGTCCTGTTCCCAGTGCATCAATCCCAGCGTCGTCGAAGTCTGCGGTGACGGCGTTGACAATGACTGCAATACCGAAACATCAGACGACTGCCATAAGAACCAATACGGCTGCGAGCAATCCGAAGAACTCGACACTGAAGGCAATAAGATAAAATCCAGTCAATTCAATGTACAGAACAAACAATTTTCCTGGATAAATACTCCTTCCGGCGGCTATTGCTGTGGTTTTAGCGGTGAAAGCGATCTCGGAAAAATAGAAGGTAATGACATCTGCATCAATAAAAACATGGTTGGTTCACAAGAAGTATTGGACGAAAGCTCTCCTTTATGGGGTCCCGAGAATGCCAAATGCGATGAATGGTGCTGGGTGAAAGCAACGGGAGATGCCAGATTCCGGATTTTTACGCTGAGGAAGCCCGACCAGCAGCCATTTGACGTAATGTCAGATTCTCAAACCTGGC
The DNA here is from genome assembly GCA_016185625.1 of Candidatus Woesearchaeota archaeon. GTDB lineage: Archaea > Nanobdellota > Nanobdellia > Woesearchaeales > GW2011-AR9 > JACPND01. The sequence goes on from JACPND010000020.1 coordinate 13,392, forward strand.
ACGATTGTAGCGATCAGAGCAAGGGCATATTGAGTGTTGAGAATCCCTTCGTTGAAGAAAAAGAAATTCTCAATCGCTTTTACTGCTATCGGGAAGGCCAGCATTGGAGCTGGGCGGAATGTGCCGGACCATTCGATAAGCGGAAAAACAAAAATGTCAAAGGCCGTTATGCCGGCGACGGGCTGTATTCATTATACTTGTCGGAAGCTGATGACAACGGCATTGTCGATGGACGATCTAAAGCATCGATCTCTCTCAATCCTAGCAAAGGATCCTATCCTGACTTTTACCAAACTAAAGAAGATCAGCCAGTGTACTTCGATTTCAGCGGCTATGACCAATTAGAATTTTTTGTCGCCTTTATTGATGAAAGCGGCAATGAATTTTCAGCCGCTACGGCGAACAAACCAGCCGATCTCCGTCTTAAAATCTATGGCCCCGGAGAAACACCATCACTCTTATTTGATCGGCGCGTGTTAGGAGATGTCATCAATGGAAAATTCTTTGACGGCTGGATGCATGTCCGCGTGCCTCTTCCTGCGAGTCTTGCTCAAGTCTCCGGTGTCGATATTGTTGCTTCTCCAGGAAAAAACAAGATCAAAGTGCGAAATGTTTTCCTGAGTAAAAAAAGCGAATCATCCTTTCTCTGCTCTGGACAGGACGACTCTTCCCGTTCTTCGTGGTTAACCTCGTTTGATGACGACGATAGTGCGTCGTATGTCAATGGAAAAGCTATGTGCATTGCTCATTACGGCGAAAACGCCTGGCTGGGCGACGAAAAAACAGTAACGAAAGAGACTGCCTCTTGCTGCGGCAATGACGAAGCGGAATATTACGCCGGGCCGTCAGAAAATGGCTATGGCTGCTGGAATTCGCAGCCGATCGCCGCAGGAACAACGACGATGAACGTCGAATATACGGTGGGCGATGCACTCTTCACCCGATCCTGTTCGCAGGAAGAATGCCTCTATGCCTTATCAGGAGATCCGCCATATACTATTACCAATCTACATCCCGAACTGTATGATCTGTACGGGATAACAGACAAGAAGGAATTTTTGATTACCAGTCAGGAGATTACGGAGTATGCCAATCTCGCCGTGCGTCGTGTGGCTCAGCAAGTGATGTACAATGATCAGGAGTTCCACGGCTGTCAGGCTGCGAGTTACGTTGAGACGCACGCTGCCAGCCAACCTTATTGTACGGTACAAGGAGAAAAATTCTGCGCCGCCAGCACAACATTAGAAGGAAAGGAAGGGAAGTACTCGGTCATCAATTCCTGGAGCAATGAGAAATTAACTCAAGTCGGCTATCAACCAGTCACTGGACCAGACTTTAAACTGGAATTGAAGGATCTGGAAGTAATCCCTGGCGAACGTAACCATTCTACACTGGCCCTGCCTGGAAGAAATATCATCTCCAATGCCGAGTTTGTGGTGGAACAGGAGAAATTGCCGTTCTGGCATCTGTCTAAAGGCAATGAAGAAATCACGAAAGATGTAAAGAAGCATCTGACTGGCAATACTTTCACTGTCGATACCGATGAGACTTTACGTTCAGAACGTATCGCCATCGGACAAAATCTGACCTATGGTTTTCAGCACGACGGCCAGGCGAAAGTAAAAATCACGTTAGTGGATAAGGACGGCACGGCTTCCGTGGTCAACAATCAATTTACTTCCGGAACGAACATTTTTGCGGTCATTGAGTTTTCTCCTGGAACAGTACAGCAACCCTTTCTCTATGCCGCTTATGGAACTCCCACTTATAATTATGAAGGGCCGACCACCAGAAGCGGCGCCTCCTGCTGTCCGGACAATTTCTGTTGGAACGGCTTTGCCTGTGCAGAAGACATGAGTGCTAATACTAATATCTTTGAAGAGCTTCCGGACAAAACACGCTTCCGCTGTATCAAAGGTGAATGGAGATATCTTCCGTTGAAATATGACTGGAAGGGCGAGAAATCTGGTTTCTGCGAAATAGAGAGCCAGTGCTTTGTGCTGGCAAGTTCTGAAGGCGGAGATGCCGCAGCCAAAGCAGCTGACGCGTATCAAAGTAAAGGCACCTTTCCCACCTGCATCAACGACAGAGAATATATCTTTGATCATTACTGTGACCAAGGGAATTGGACCTCCAGGACTAAATTCATTGCCCAATCATTGCTTAGTTCCATTGGTGAGAATGAACATATCATCTATTGCGCACCCTACAAACAAGCGTTCGTGGAATACGGGTTTGATGAAAAATATATTGCCGGCAGCCTGCCCGCGGTTTCATCGCAGTTGCCTCTGCTTGGCGAGACGCTTTCCGGAGGTTCAGCGACCAAAACTATCAACACCTGCTTTAATACGCCTTCTTCTCTCGTTCCGGCAGAAGAGAATACCTGCATTAATGCCGTCTGCGTTGCTGCCTACAAAAAAGGCGGGCAAACGCGAAAAATTCTCGCCACCTCGCTCAACAAAGCCACGGACGATGCGGACTCTTTCCTCAAAGCTTTGGATTTGCAGCCAGCTAAGCTCAACGAACTTTGTCCGGGTGAGAAACTATTTAATAAATGCAGCGGCAATATAGGAGAAAATAGTGGAGAAATATGGTATTCTGAAAAGCTGCAGGGCCTTGCCTATAGTGAAGAATCTTTTGATCTCGTCGATCCTTTCCAGGCCTCTGCCGGATTTGCCGGTTTCTTCCAGAGCTTCCTGGCTTTCTGGAATGATTTCTTGGGGATAGAAAAACCCATCAAAGAGCAGGAGTTCCTGATGCAGGCAGCCAACGCCCACAAATTTTATTTATTGAAGTGGGGGGATAAAAAAGTGCTGGCGGTGCAGCAGACCGTAGAAGGCGGAAAGGAACGTATTGCTGCCGAATACCAAGGCTTCACCACGCCGTTGTGCGATTATGCCGACCAGCGCGAGCGGCCGATACAACCAGAATTATTAGAAGAAGTAACAACAGGAAAAGAATATCAATGTTCGTCTGATGCTTCCAAACAGCGCTTTGCCACGGATGAAAATGCCGAATTCTGGTGGCCGCAGTTGACGGGAAGTTTACGGGTAGGAAACAAATGAAACTCTCCACCACCGCAGCTCTTCTCTCAATTCAGGGAATGGCTTAAACGCTTGCTTTGTAAAGTATCTTTATGAAATGAATTTCTCGAAGCTGCCATAGAAGGCAATGCTCAGTATAGAGAAATACGTTGATTAGTGCAATATATTAACGTATTTCTAATACAAGAAAATAAGCAACGACTTATTTTCTGTACAGAAATATGATAGTTTTCATATTTCTTGTATGAATCTTCGCCTAAAAATTTAACCAATTAACGCAAAGATCTATATATTGTTAGTCAAGACCATTATTTGCTGGATTTAAAAGAATTCAGGGGGATAAAGATGGCCCATCCTGATAACTTTCTGAAGTTATTATAAAAACGGATAGCTCGCTTTCTTCCATTCGATGACATTCCCCAAACTGACTTCCAAAGGATCGCCATTCTTCAATGAAGCAATCTGCGGTCGTGAACAGATCTTGATATGCGGAATTTTCCGTAAATGATCCACCACATACCAGACGTCTTGCTCCGAGGCCATCCAGCCGCGATGATCAAACTGTGACAGATTCACAGGATTACTGTACGTGCGCAGTGTTTTCCGTCCTTTCTTATCCAGATATTCATGAAAATAGGACATCGCCAATTCCCTTACCGTTTTATACACCGGATCGCGATAGCGCAACACCGCATGGTTGGTTTTGGAAATCGCACCCCAATGGCCGTACTGCTTAAAGATAGCAATGACATGATCCTCTTCATCGATTGTCTCAAAATCCATAATCAATGGCTTCTGCCCTTGCAGGCGCAAGCATACCGCCGCCAGCATCGCTCCCTCAATACAATGGCAGGTGCGATGTTTCAGCACTTGACGGGGTGAATAGCAGGTTTCCTCATGCGGCTCGTAATTCGTGGGGAGGGAATTCAAGAAGAGCTGAATCTTCCGGGGAGTATTTAAGGATTTCAACATCTTTAATTCTGAGGAAGTAAAGTCGGACATGTGTTAAGAGGAGTACAAAAGTATATAAAGATAACTTTCGTATTCAGAAAAATGAAATCCGACCAAGGCGGCAAGCGAACCTTTTCGAGCGAACTTCTCTTCTGGCTGCATCTGCCCATTGTCCTGCTCTGGTTCGGTCTCTTCTTCGTTCCCAGCTCCGTCTGGCCCGGCCGCGTGAGCTTCCACTTCTGGTTTATCGTGATTATCATGTTCCTGCAGCTGCTCTGGGGAATTATCCTGTATCCAAAAATAAGAAAAATTGATTTCATTTGCCCATTAACCACCTGGCTGCAATATCTGCGAGGATATGAAATAAAAGACCAAAGAAATTATGCTCATTCGTTTATCGCCGAACTGTTAAACCGTCTGCACATTAAAATTAGCTTTCGTGGTGTGAATATATTGTTGATGATTACACTCATCATTGTTGTTATTCAGTATTTCTTTGGATGATTACAGGGATTAAAACCGATTCACATCTTCCTTTTTTCTTTAAAACTATAATATTCCTTTCCAATAATCACATGGTCTAGTACGTTTATCCCTAAAATCTCTCCTGCTTTTCTCAATTTCTGGGTCACTTCTTCATCTTCACTGCTCGGCAGCGGATCGCCCGATGGATGGTTATGCACCACAATCACTGCCTGGGCGCTTTCTTTGATGGCGGACTTAAACACTTCCCGCGGATGAACTAAGGATGCATCTAACAATCCCATGGAAATAATCTCTTCTTTCAGGATCTTATTTTTTGTATCCAACATCAGGATGCGGAATTGCTCCTGCTGCAAGTGGCCAATTTTAGGAAAAAAGTAATCGTACACATCTTTCGCTTTCTCGATTTTTCCGTTTTCATTTTTATGGGCAGATGACCTCCTTCCTAATTCCAGCGCCGCCACAATCTGACAGGCTTTGGCATTCCCAATGCCTTTAATTTTCTGCAATTCCGGCAGCGAACAGGTGGTCAATCGTTCCAATCCATACATCGAAATCAGCCGATGGCACATATCAATCACATTCTCTTCTTTCGTTCCGATCTTAAGGATAACCGCCAGTAGTTCGGCATCAGAAAGAACTTCCACTCCCTGTTTCATCAGGCGTTCCCGAGGCCTATTCTCAACGGAGATGTCTTTGAGTTTCACAAAACCGGTTCTGAATCGGAGAGAATAAATACTTTTCCTGATTTTTCACTTATTCTTATAAATATTTATAAATAGAACCTATGTACTGCAGTATATGAATCAAAAAAACATAGGCTATCTGCTTATCGGATTTGCGGTTGCCTTACTCCTCCTTTTAACCCTCGTTAAGATAGACGTAGACAAGCAAGCAACGTACCTCTGCTCGGTGTTTCATCAGAATGAATGGGACATGACTGAATGTCCGGCGCATCAAAGTAACACGTCGTGGATGCTCTTGGCGGCATTTGGCATCTCTTTTTTCCTCTTGGGTTTGGGCGTATACTCATCGTTTTTTTTCCAGCCGACAACGAAACAAGAAAATTTCAAACTAGTCAATCTCTCCACGTTAGACGATGAAGAAAAGAAAATCTACGGGCTAATCCAGGCTAAAGGCGGCTCTGCTTTTCAGGGCGATTTAGTCCGGGAAACAGGCTTCAGCAAAGTCAAAATAACTAGAATTCTCGATAAATTGGAATTGAATGGCGTTCTGGAACGCAAACGGCGGGGAATGACTAATATTATTGTGTTAAAGTGATGCTGACGTTAAATCTGCGTCTAAACTTCTAGATAAAGCCAAAGAAAAAACAGAAAAATGGCCCAACTGCCAATTATTGTAATCGCAATCAACAGATACACTTCCCGATCCGGCTTTTGGCCTTGCGACTTGGAGAATATCAGATACAGCAATCCAAAACTAACAACTGCCAAAATCCCTTTGGTCACCCAGTGATGTCCTGCTAATGTTCTCAAAACACTTTTAAACGATGCTGATAGTTCACTCCAGACGGTTAACGCTACGATATCCTAAAGTTTTGGAGTGAACGGTTTTAGAATCCGTCGAGCCATCAATAATTATCAAATCATGCCGGTATAGCTTAATCTTTTCTCCCTATAGTTTTTGAGCATTTTTCTGTTCCTGCACATTATCAAATAAGCAATAATGTTTTGCCTTACCTCACCACCTCTGCATGCGGCACATTCTGGACGTATAAGATCTGTTTGGAATCAACTAAATCCATCTCCACACCCAAAGCTACCGCTTCTTTTCCCGTCAGATGGAGATGCTGCGCCTTCTCCATGCGCCGTTGTGCCTCAGGCTTATTCATTTCCTCTCCCTGGTAAAAATCTTTGGTCAAGTCAAGCTGTCTTCTTTTTTCTTCAAATCTCTTCCCGAGAAGATCCGAATCTGTCACGATAATGAGAGAGCCATGTGGGCCTTCCTTTTCAGAGACGGTTAACATCAGACAATGCTCTTCACTGGTTTTTTCACGCCACAGGCCAGGCAGCGCAGATAGGTGATGCCCTTCTCTTCCATCAATTTTGTGTCTGGCTTGCTGCATTCGGAGCAAACGACAAACTCACTCACATACTTTTTGATTTTCTTGTTAATCAACGTGGCGGCTACTTTTGTTCCAAAAATCGCCCGTTCGCCAACGTACTTTCCGGGCGTAGCCAGTTCCCGCAGCAAGTATTTCAGCAGATGGCTCTCATCACGGCCAAAATCCTTGGCAATTTTCTTCAGATTCACCAGAACAGTCTTATTTCCCTCCAGATGGCCGCAGATTTTCTCTATCACAAAGCGCTCGCCGCCCGCCTTCATTTCCGGCAGTTCTGCTTCCGCTTTCTTCAGCAATGCTTCGTATTCGTCCATGCCTTCTTTTTAGGCAGCTATTTTATAAACCCTTCGCCCAAAATGTTTATAAACTCCTAAATAATTGTTCCTGTAAAGAGGTTGAGACTATGGCAGGACTTGAATTACAGGAAGTCATTTTAGCGGTAATCATCGGGACTTTGTTGGCGATTGTCTATTCGCTGAGGGTGTTGATTCTCGTGGAACGAAGAGTGGCTTCCATGGAAGCAAATATCCAAAAACTGACTTCCAGAGTGCTCAGAGAAGAAGTCGCGATTGAAAAAGCACTTAAAAAACGGAAGAAATAATCACTTTCTTTTCTTCTTTTTGGCTTTCTTCGTCTTTGCTTTGACTTTTTTCCGCACTATCTTCTTTCTGACTTTAGCCTCTTTTCGGCGGACTTTTTTCTCCTCTTGAAATTCTTTCAATTCTGCTTCAATCTCATCTATTTTCTGCTGCAGCGGCCGGATGGCCTCTTCCCTATCGATATGGCTGACCAATTCTCCGCATTCCGGGCAATGAAACTCAAATTCCATCCCCTGATCAAAATTCAGGCGCACGCATTTGCTGGGGCAGGCAAAGAACAGCTCTTTCTGTTCCGTTGCCAATTTCTCCTGCAATCGTGCCAACTGTTCTCTTTTATTCCTAAGGTAAAGATAACGGATGCGTTCCGGCAGCAGTGTCCAGTAATAAATGTACCAGCCTTTTTCTTTATCTTTTTTCCGTGTAAAATCCACCAGATTGTTATTATAAAGCAAGTAAAGCATTTTACGGATAATTTTGATGTCTTTTTTCAGTTTAGAGGAAAAATCGAACTCCGAAACATTTTCTCGGTCTTTCATCTCTTTTGTTAACAATAAACCTTCTTCTCCCAGAATACTAACAATAACTTCTTCAATTTTTTTGGTCGTGAGGCGCATCTTTGCATTTAACTTTAGTGATAACACTTATAAATCTTTTCTTTCTTTGTAATACTTCACTATTCTGAAGCGATTTAAGCATGTTCTGGAGTATAGGCCTCTTGAGGTAGTTAATGTGGTTACTTTGTAACTACAATGAAAAAGCCAATCCAAATTTACCCTGGGTTTATTTTTGAATTTTACTGAAGACGATACTTTTTTTCATTTCACAAACGCTCCCAATCCCGCCTGCTTCTCCTTCTCCCGCCCAAAGACATGATCCACGTCGGTCTTCAAAATATGGATCACCTGTTTTAAGTACGGTGAAAAATCGTATTTTTCTACTAACGCCAGCGAAGGGCCTAAATACTTTACCACTGAGCCTTCCGAGATGGTGAAGATTAATTTGCCGTCACAGGCGGTGCATTTAGATGATAACGGCGGACGGCGATATTTGGCATTGCACTTTACGCAGCGGAACTGCTGCATGGAGAATTTCTTGAGGTTTCCCCGGATATCTTTCAGGAAGTGTTTTTGAATTACTAATTTGGCCACGTCGTCCATATCAACAGCCCGTACTTTCTTGGCGATTTCCATCTGGCCGAACAATTTCTCTTCCATCGAGGGCAGGATCTTGTAGGCGGAGCATTGTACGCCTTGGTTGAAATTGCTGACCGGATGAGTGAAACCAAACTGCTCGTATTGCAATGGCGTGCGCAGGCGACCGCCCAACTGAGCAACCTTTTTCTTTTCGGGGCCAGATTTCACCTCCCAGGGATTTTTCATGTCTAAGGCGGCTTCATAAAATTCTAATGGATATTTCCACACGACATCCATTCCGTGCACCTGGTCATCGACTTCGGAAGGATTGAGATTAGAAGTAAGAACTAATGGAGAATCCATCGTGGCAGCGCCACGGGTGTTGGGCAAATACTGCCGGGAGAAATTTAATAAAGCGTCCATCAAGAGCATGACGCAAGCTTCATCACCGTCGCATTGTTTGGCAAGGATTCCGTTGGCAAGAACCACATGGTTTTCCACATTTAAACAGTAGGTGGTTTGTTCTTTTTCTTCTATGGTGATGTTGGTAATAGGATCGTAAATAAACAATTTGTCTTTTTTTATTCGCATCCCCTGTACTTTTTTCTGTGAGAAAGTGGATAATATCTTTCTCTTTCGTTGAGATATGAACCCGGCGTAGTACTCAAATAAATGAGTATAATCAGAAGGAACAGTTAATTTAGTACAGGTAAAGAATGGGATCTCCTTTTTTTTTCGGATGTAAAATTCTCTTACTCGAGGCCCTGGTTGTTTTGTATATTCGTAAAACCGGGAGAAAATCCCTAACTTTAAGAGTAATAGATGGATGTCGTTGAGGAGCTGGTTATTTGCAGAGTCGCAGCACACCCGATTATCTTTTCTACTGACTGACCCGTCTCCTTCAAAATAACCACGTAAAAATGCGCCCACAGCATCTTTTTCAGCGCTAAAGAACATCCCGGGAACTCGTTTGCTGTATGCATCAGTACCGCAATTAAAGTAATGGACAATTAACTCGTACCACAACCTACTGGAAAAAGTGATCCTATCTGCTTTGTTCTCTGTTTGCTTTAATCCCACTTTCTTCCCAAAATGAGTAAGAAAATTTCGGATTTCCGGATCAAATCCAGCGACATATACCTGAGCAAAGCCCTTTTCAGACTGGTTTATTCTCGCATACCCTTCTGCCACATAGAGGCCCAAGTATTGATAAAAATCTTGATCTAAATCTATAAGAAGGGGAAGCTCGACAGTGTCACGTTTGGCGGCTAGGGTAGCCCTGCCCATCCATTCTTTCGGATCGAGAGAGAAAGCTCTCACTATTTTTTCAAATACAGAAAGGGGAAAACTGTTCCGGAAATAATAATTTCTGATATCGTGGTAATTTATATTTAGTTTTCTGCTAATTTCAAGGAGTGGAATCTTTAGTGCTTGTTTGACATTTCTGATGACAATATCATCTCTTCCGGAAAACACCTTGGACAGATTGAGATTTCTCTTTGGATTTTCCGGAAAGGCGGCATTTTTCGGAAGAAGGAGAAGATCGCCCACGGTCAATTTGTCCGCAGCAATGGTCTTGATGGATTCATTTTTTTTTGTGATAAATTTATGAGTGAGAGTGACGGATATTCTCCTGCCCGTGGCAGTTTTTAGGGTGATAATCTTACGGGGGGCATGTTTCGTAAAATTATTGATTTTAACAACACTTAATTTTTTTTCAGTATTTAATCCAAAAGTGTAATATTCAGATGCGTTAACCTCTGTCGTTCCAAAGGCATCAACTACTTTTTGTGGATTTAATCGTTCTACAAGTTCACCGAGAGCTTCGTTCCGCCATTCTTTCCCATCATATATTGGCAGCAATGTATCACGTGTAAAGCAATCCCTGCGCAATCCAGCATGATACATCGGATGCGCCAGCAACCCTTGTGTTTCCGAAAAACCGATGATCCGCCCGATCAGCCCGGCAGAAATGTGCGGCGCCAGGCCAATAACTAGATGGCCGATTAAATCTTCTTCATTCTTGCAGCCATAAAATGACCCTAACCCATAGAACTTTACCAATAAGTCATCGACAAATTGAGTCACTCTTCTCAGCACTTTGGGGGCGCTTTCATCCAGCGAATCAAAGCCGGGAAGAATCAAGTCCTGCGGCTTTAGCTCGAGGATCTGATCCTCGTCCGCCAGTTCTGTTCCCTGAATGTCATAGAGATAACCCAGCTCTTTTAATTTTGCGACCGAGGTCTTGATTTCCTTGGGCTTGAAATGGGTTATAGGCAGCTCGGTGCAGTCATAACGGGTGGTGCCGTCTTTATTGACATAAATCAGATGCTTCGCCCGCAGGATGCCTTTAGCTAAATGCTCTACGATGTGATATTTGTTAGAGGTTCCGCGGATGCCTTTAATCAAATCAGGATAAATGTTTTCTCCCAATCGGCTGAGTGCAGATGAGAAATAATATTTGATGTCTAATGCCTGTTCTTTATACGGGCGGGCAGGGCCATGCCGACACTGCTCGGCATCTACATCCCCGCAGCTGCGGCAATGGTGACGCTGGATAGTCTTTTCTCCGCATTGTTCACAGCGAGGATAAATCATCTCTTTCTGGCAGGGCACGCAGTAACGGCAGGGGAAGGAGCTCAGAACTTTTCCTGCATCCATCGCCGACTGGAAACTGCGTAAGCGATCGCCTTCTTCCCCTACGGGGAACATCACTTGGGGGCTTCCTGTGAGCTGGCGCATCTTGGCCTTTTCAGGACGGCCCATCCTTGCTCCGATAAATGTGCCGGCTTTATCTCTGATCGTGACCGGCGAAATTTGATTGATGATGTCGAGAGCAGTCTTGGATTTATCAGCAGGAATGGTCAGCTGCTCCAGGTCTTTTTGGCTCTGGAGATTGAAAACCAGGCACAATGCCGTCGCTTCTGTCTTTTCAATGACTATGTTTTCTTTGTTGACGACCTGATGCGGCAGGCCAGCGGATTCCAGCACCTGCTTGCCAGACACATGGATAGGATTAGAGAAGTAGTAGGGTAAAATTATCTTTTTGATCCCCTGCTCATCAATCTTCAATTTTCCTTCACGCAGCCACTCAGCCAGCGCTATCAAATCAGCAGAAGGAATAAGCTTCCAATAATAAGTATAGTCGGGGTGTAATGGAATGCCGAGTTCATGGCTTAACATTCGGGCTTCGTCAAATGAGGGATATTCCAGAAGTGGATTTGACAGTAATTCATCAACGCGCTGCAAACTTGCTTTTTTATGCTCCAACGCCTCTTTCACATCCAGCGCCCACCACTCCGGGCAATAGCCGGCAGGGACCAAGAGCTGGCCATTTTCAGAAAAATCGCCGTAATTAAAGAGAATATCTCCGAGAAAGATAATTTCTTCGACATCACTGTTGACTTTTTTCGCTTCTTCTTCTGTTTTCAATCGCAGCACTGAACCGTCCCGTAGTTTCACCGTCGGCCCTTCTATTGTGTCACAGACCGTGACGGAAGCGGCTTTTCCGGGACGCTCCACTTTCAATTGTGTGCCTATCGCAATATATTTGTCTAGCACAATCAGGGTTGCGGGATGCAAGGCACAGGCAGAAAATCCGGTGGCTCTGGTGCGGCCATAGCGCAGGCGGAAGCCTCCGGGTGCAAGAGGATAGGTGAGAATCGGCCGGCCAGCGACTAAGTCCATGATGAAAGTGTTATTGGCTTTTACTTTCTTCTGGGTAACTTCGGTTTTGGGCGAATGCGAGGCATGGATCTGCTCCTTGACTTTCAGGAAATCAGCCAGCCATTCCCACTGCAAGCCAAAATCCTTTCCCCATTTGGATAGGCGTTTCCAGAGCTTGGGCGCTTTTTGTGAGAGTCCTTCGGCTAACACCAGTGCCATGCCGCCGCGGATGCAATTGGTTTCTATTCTCGGAAGGTCTTTGTAATTTGATACTTCAATTTTTTCTGTGGGATCGCCGTCAACCTCCACCGGCAGATGGGAAACAAGGAAACGAATCTCTTCGTCAGAAGGATGATATTGTAAATTGGTCACCCGCTCATGATAATCGTGGATTTCCATCGTGTAGCGATTGATTTCCTTTTCATCAGGATCGTACGCGGCATAGCCCATCACGACCCGCACATAGTCTCCCAAAATCACCGATGTGGAAGCCGCTGTTCCGCCTGCTCCTCTGATGGGGCCGGCATATTGGAGCGCAAAGTATTCTTTTCCATCCTGCCGCTGCTTGATTTTCAAACCGATAAACCCTTCTAATGGAGCAGAGACAATACCTAAAGTTAAATAGGCAAAGCCGACACGGATGCCGACTTCCATCGCCTCGTGCTTAGACTTGAACGGGGAAAATTTTTCTTTGGCAACTTCCTCGGCAATTTTAAATCCCACCCGCCAGTCCAGCAATCCATATTCTTTTTCTAGTTCCAGGATACGCTGGATGATCGCCGGATCATTGATCTGTGGAGAAACGACGGAAACCAATCCCACGACACGCTCAGCCATATTGTTGGCTAAAGGAATGTTCACTTCTTCTTCCGGATCAAGCCCCTTGGCGCGCGCCTGCTGGGCGACGTCATAACAATGCTTTACTTCGGCATTGATGGTCTGGAAGTACTGCTTGATTTCAGGAGAGCTGGCGATGTCCATGGTAAAGGAAGATGCGGTTGGTATATAGGACTGCTGTCTGGCTTGGAGCTAGAGGAATTTGAGCACTTTTATTTCTCGTGTTTTGAGATTGATCAAAGGGACGCGCGCCGGTTCAGGGTCGTGGCCGAGCTTTTCCTGAAAGGCAGTCTTAGCCTGCCAGCAGCTGCCGCTCATCATGGTTACGCCGCGATAATTGGCCACGGTACAATAATGGATATGGCCGGTAATGAGAATATCGGGAACTTTGCGGATGACTAAAGGATCTTCAGCATGTGCCGGAAAATACGGCGTGGAACGAAAAGTCGGCGCCAGATGGCGGCGCTTGAGCAGGAATTTCATGATTAAATCAGAGCGGTGATAGCCACCACCATTGCGGATGGATTCCACGTTGGCAACAAAATAATCAAAACTATAGCCATGATACATCAGCACGTCCAGGCCGGGAGAGGCCGGTGTTTTGGCGATGTTGACCAGTGCAGGATTGGTGACCAAAGTCACGTTGGGAAGCTCAAAGAGCAGGGGTGTGTATTCTTTGTAAAACACGGGCTGCGGCTCCGCCAGATGCACCACATCGTGATTGCCGGGACAGATGATGATCTGCTTGTCAACAGGTATTTGCTTGATAAGGCGGCAGAATTCATTATATTGGCCGGTAATGTCTTTGATCTCCAGCTCTTCATCTTGTGATGGATAAATGCCCACGCCATCAACTAAATCACCAGCAATAAAAATGTAGCGTACTTTCTGCGCCATCTCGCGTTGAGCATCATTTCCCGCCTGCCCGTTAATCCAGTGCAGGAAACGATTGAATTCTTCTTTGAGGAACAACAGGGAGCCGACGTGCAGATCGGAAAGAAAAATGGCATATTCCTCTTTTTCGGCAGTCCTTGGTTCGGCTTGCGGGATGTCGGGCCAGACAATGGAGTTGGCAAAAATAGCTTTATCCGCAGATTGACCGGTAATGCCGATCACTTCGTCAGGAACGAGATCTTTCGCCTGCCGGAACAGCTCGGTGTTGTTCTTGGAAAAGATGATTTTTATCTGGCCGGTTAAATCTTCTATCGTGACTATCAGGTTTCCGGATTTAGTTTCTCTGATGTCTGAAATGATGCCGATAATGCTGACCGGTTCGGCTTCTTTTTTCTGCAAGATCCGGTTGATGGCAGTGAGATTCTGTAATTCCTGGCGATAGCGCAGCAGGCTTTCCAGAAAGCGGTAGCGCGAAACGAAGTAGTTAGAGAAATCTTTGACTTCGTATTTATGGGGAACATTGACATAAGAGACCAGTACTTGGAGCGGCGCTAATTCCAGTAAGGCGGTTTGCAGCAGTGCGGACGACAGTAGTGCTGGTTGCGGCTGGATTTGTGCTTCCGTAGAAAAGCTGGCACTCTGAGTTGCCGCTTCTAACTGCGTTTCCAGGCTGTGTACATCCTGTGGCTGCGTGCTGGGCTGCACGAACAGCTGGGAATGCTGCAGCTTCTGCAGATGGCGCTGATATAAATCATCATTGCGGTCACGCTCCGCATCCACCCGATACTTGTCAATTTCGTACCAATCGACGATATGACCCTGCTGGGCAATGATGGGGGTATAATCTGGTGTCAGCACGAGCAGATCGCCTTCGGCTTCAATTTTGGCTTTGAGAGTGTCTTCAACACCCTGGTCTACCATCTCCTTGCTGAGGAGCACGCCCCGTCCGAACATATCCCCGATGATTTTTTCCGGTTCCATCAAAAGCTCAGTGATTTTTCCAGGAGTTCTTTCAATTTGGCCAGCAGGACTTCATCTAAAGAGAGAGAGATTTCCCGCGTTCTTCCATAACGCCCTTTAGAGATAATCTTAGCATTGATGACGCCTAACATGTCAAATTCGGCTAGGATGTCTGAAATCCGCCGCTGGGTGAGCACATTCCACTTTACTTTTTTGCAGAGGTTCTGGTACAATTCGTAGATTTCTCCGGTAAAGAATTGTTTTTTTTGTGGTGAGATGAGGATGATTGCATATAACACTAATTGGAATTGTTTCGGCTGGGCGGCGATAGAGTTCAGGATCTTGTCGCTTTCTACTTTTTTCTCAGCGTCATCGAGATGCTGGATAGTAATTTCAGGAGAGCCGGTCCGTTCTGCCAGTTCGCCAGCGACACGCAGCAGATCGATAGCTCTTCTCGCATCGCCATGATCACGGGCGGCAAAGGCGGCACATTTCTCGATCACGCCAGGCTGGAGCACGCCATCACGAAACGCCTTTACCGAGCGACGGCGCAAGATGTCCTGAATCTGAGGAGCATTATAAAGAGGAAAAATGAGTTCTTCTTCAGATAAAGAACTCTGGACGCGGGGATCAAGATTTTCCGCAAAGACCAGATTATTAGAAATGCCGATAAGGCAGATTTGAGTATTGTGGAGTTCGGCATTGATGCGGGTGAGGTTATACAGCACTTCATCGCCAATTTTTTTAGTGAGCTGGTCGATTTCATCCAACACCAGCAGAACGATGCGTTTTTCCTGATCGAGAAGCTTATAGAAGATATTATAAACTTCATCAGTAGGCAAGCCGGTGGGAGGAATCTCCTGGCCGAAGAACTTGATCAGTTGGGCAATTAAGCGGTATTCGGTGTCGGCAACACGTTTGAGCTTGCAATTGATATAGATGCATTTTAAAGGAATAGCATTGGTACGGGCAATCTGCATCATGGACGCAAGCACATAGCGCACAGAAAGGGTCTTGCCAGTGCCGGTCTTTCCATAGATAAAGAGATTGGACGGTTTTTCGGCGCGTAAAGCGGGGGCGAGGATATTGGCTATCTCATGGACTTGCTCTTCCCGATAGACTATTTCTTCTGGAACATAGCGAGACGTAAGCACTGAGGAGTCTAGAAAGAATGATTTTTTTTTAAGATAGTTCTGAAAAAAATTGTCAATACCCATATCCCCCTCTTATTATCTATGGAAACTAGTGCCACCCCTTGATTTCTCATGGAAAAATAATATCTGAGTTTCTGTCGAATCGATGTGAAGTTTGGATGAGCCTGCTTTATAAAAATGTTGAAGATGAAATGTGTACATTTATAACTAGATATTGGTATGCTTCTATTTCAAGTGGAAGTTATATAAATACTTAACCGAAGATTGAAGAGTAGTGAATTATATTTATCCAATGTTTATCTTATCACTTATTATTTATTATATTATTATATTCATCATGTATTTATATTATATATCTTATCATTATATCATCATTATTTTTCAATATGGAAAATAAGAACAACAAATCAATAAAATGAAGCAGAAAAAAAATAAAAAAGTGCATTTAACAAAAAATATAAGATAATAGGGTATTTTTATTTTTTTTTGAATATTCCATAAACTGCAATAGAAATGGCCATTTATTTTAAATTTTGATGAAATAATATAAAAACACAAAAAACTATAATTGAATAGTTTATTCTAAAGTATTGTTAGGCTAAAGTATTGTCCCTGAATTGCCCTTAATTTTGATGAAAGATATTTCCAGATGAAATGAAGGGGTGGGAGAGGGTATGGGGATAAATATTGAATTTGATATTTATATCTCCATTAAAAATATTTGTTAAATGCAATCTAAACTATACTTTTTACACACATACATATATAATAGCGTGTAGGTGATTGTATTCAGACATAAACTCAAATAAAAGTTTCGTGTGACCTTGCTCACTGTAGGCGTAGCCGACGATGCAGGAAAGCGAAGTCTTTCTTTGCACTTCTTGGCTAAGCCATCACTCACAAAACAGACAATGCCCACTTCTACACAATGTTTAAATAGATTATACATATCCCTTTCTCTATGGTCTTGGAATCTTTGTTTAATCCTTTCATTATCAAGCGGAAGCCTTGGGAGATGTTTGGCGCTGGATTTATCTATTCTATTGTTGGCTTGCTGTTATCTTATATCGTTTTTAAAGAGGCCGCTGGACTTCTGACAGTTTTTTTAATCTGCTTTGCCGCCATCCCCTTGCTCTATGTAACGGTGAAGAATGAAGAGGAATTGGATATGAAGTATAATAAAGAGTTAAGCCTGCTGAAAGAGCATACCAAAGTGCTCCTCTTCCTGCTTTTTTTCTTTTTAGGAGTTACGGCAGCGCTTTCACTGGCTTATATTTTCCTCCCTGCTCCATTAGTCAAGACTGTTTTCTCGCTTCAGGAGCAGGCTATTGTCAATGTGAATAATAATGTCCAAGGCAACGTAGCCCAATTTAACCTCTTCATCCGTATCTTTTTAAACAACCTTAAAGTGTTGTTTTTTTGTATTGTTTTCTCTTTTTTATATGGGACGGGAGCGATTTTTATTTTGACCTGGAATGCATCCGTGGTGGCTACGGCTATTGGAAATTTGTTTAAGACGGAATTGGCGAAAGGAGCAACACTTGTCGGGTTTCCAGTATTATCACATTATTTAACCGCCGCATCGTTCAGTTTCTTCCGTTACATGACCCACGGGATTTTTGAAATTACTTCTTATTTTATCGCCGGATTAGCCGGAGGGATAATTTCGATAGCGCTGATAAAGCATGACCTACAGAATGACAAAGTGCTGATTGACGCTTTAGATTTGATTTTACTCAGCTTGGCGGTGCTGTTCGTCGGGGCAGTGGTCGAAGTCTATGTCACGCAGCCGATGTTTAGCTGAAGAAGGATTTGATTCATTATCCTGACCTTTTTTGCATCTTTCTCTCTGAAGCCTCTGCAAGTTTTCTCATTGAGATTTTACTTTCCTTTGTAATTTCTGAATACGATGTTTCTTTGAATATCTTCTTTTTTGAGATTGAAATTAGTTATCTCCGTTGCCTAATTTTTGGCTGTTATGGTGGTAGTCGGTAGGTACGAATGTTCGGCTGATAAATCAATAATCTCTTTCACGTCTTGTTCTGCAGTTTTTGTTTCTTCGGGCGAGATTTCCGGAAAGAATTGAGGAAGAATGACGGGAAGCATTCCGCAGATGACGACTTTCCCTTCTTTTTCAAAGACGTTGATCTTGCAAGGCAGACAGAGCGAGACCAACGGATTTTTCGTCAGGAACTGGTGAGCGTGTTTGGCGTTGCAGATTTCTATGATTTTTAATTTGTGGAGAGGAAATCCTTTCGCCGCCAGACGTTCTTGTACATCGTAAACCTGAAACAGCGCCCAGCCTTTTTTGTCGATGGCTTTCAATACCGATACCACCGCCTCATCAAATCTTTTTGTCGTTTCCACAACATAGGCGAAATCACTGAGATTCATGTTCCTGCTATTTCTTCTTTGCATTCAGACTTCTCCATACTTTTACAATCCAAATATACACGAGCACTACCAGCCCAATCAGCAACAGAGTGTACAGCAGACCGTTCAATCCCCAGAACCACCCACTGCCCATCATTCCATACCCGCTCGATCCCATCATACCAAAATTTCCCATCATGTTCATCATTCCTCCACCCATCATCCCTGAGCTGCCTGTCGCTTCATTACAGTACAGCCGTTTCGCCATGAGAATATGCATTTGTGCAAGAGAAGCAGAACCTTCCCCACCCATCATATTGTCCATGAGCTTGTGGGCTTCTCCGGGATGGATTTGCTCCATGTAATAATCGCCCATGGATTCCAATTGGTCATCATCTAATTGGTCACAGGGCACGTTGGAGTCAATAAGTGTTTTAGCATCCACATCTTCATGGGCCAAAGCCAAGGGAAGCAACAATAACACCAATATCGCATAGAGTTTATTCATAATCGTTCACCTAGAAGTATACGATATTTTAATAGTATATAAACATAATTCAAAATTAGGGAAAAATTAGTGTCTACCATCGTTTGCAACAAGCGATGGCTTTTTGGACGAAGGCATTGACGTTAGGATTGCGTCGGTACAGAAATAAGATAAGAAAGATGACCCAAATGATGATTATAGTGAATAGGGCGGAGATGGAAATTATACGGACCAGCGCCGCCGCAAGAAGAAACAGCGTGAGATAAAAAGGCAAACGAAACAGCCGATAATGCTCCGGAACGTTGGCTTCCACCAGATAAAAAATCCCCAGAATCGAGCTGCCCAGTAAAATCGCAATAAGCGTGATGTTATCCCATTTTTTCAAATAAAAGAAACCCAACAGAATCAGCCAGGTTAACAACGATGCCGCACAGAGAACACAGAATTCTTTTTTGAGGATGTTCTTTAACATTAAAAGTATTAAAAACAATCCGATGATCAGCAAAAGAACCAGCGTCAGTTGATCCATCGCGCCAGCTCAATGACGATTGAAATGACAATTAATAATGCAAAAGTGAGGGTCAATCCTTGATAGGGCAGCATTTTGCCGTTTCGTAACTGTGTGATTTTATTGCTGAGCCAGGGCGTGCTGCAGACAACCACGCCGCCCAGCAGGCTGCCCAGTAAAAATTTATTGGCCAAATAGGTGCGATTAAACCAGGAGCCGTAATCGCCAAACCAGAAGACTGATATCGGCGTAAACTCTTTGAATAAGGGAAGAGAAATCATCGGCACGATAGTCAGCAGGAACGACAAGATGATTAATGCTGCTTTTTGTCCGGGAATGAACTCTCGTTTAATCAGCCTCGAAACCCACCAACCCGTAGACACGGCAAAAGCACCGATGAAGATGCTGACAACCGTCATGCTTATGCCCAGCCAGACTGCTCCTCCGGCAGCGGCAGCCGCTCCGATTGTGCACAAAGGACAGTGGGCCAGTACGCCGGGTGACAGTAAGAGTAGTGCTACGGACAGCAGAGAGAGCCTTCTCATGCTCAAATCCTCATAAATTCACTGCTCGTTCCATCTTTATGGATGGCCATTATCATAAACTGACCAGTTCTGCTTCCCGGCATTCCTGGCGATCCAGATGGCATTCCCGGCAGGGCAATACCAGCTATGTCTGGTTTTTCAGTCAGGAGTTTGGTGATGGCTTCGAGAGGAATATGGCCTTCCACGAAGTAGCCCTGGACAATGACCGTATGGCAGCTTCTCAAGTCCTGCGGGATGTTATACTGGTCTTTTAAAGGTGTAACGTCATCCATATTTTTCACCTGAACGGCTAAACCACTTTTCTTCTTTAGATATTGGCCATAGAGGTCACAGCAGCCGCAGTATTCGGATTTGTAGAGCGTAATGCCATTAGAATCGTTGGTCAAAGCTCCGCTTGGTGAGCCACTGGGCCAGAAGTACCAGGCAGCCCCCAGAGCTATAAGAACTACAATAAAAATAATCCTCGTTTTGTTCATGTTTTCACCGCTTTTTGAGAAATGAAACACTTTATTTAACTAGCGTTGAAACTAGTTTCAATAGTTTGGTGATAAGTAGCTTCTGTGTATTAAGTACAAAGATGATCTAGGGCCTTTGAGAAGATAAAGTGAACTTTTATGTCTGAATAAAACCATATAATATTGTCAAGACAGTCCAACTTAATTATTCAAGAAACCTTAACTCATAATTCGACATCCAATACTTTCATTATCTTATCCAGCTTCTTGTTGATCAGGATAAACTCGCTTCTCGATGGAACCTGGCTTTTCGATTCGTCAGGGTCATCTTTTCTAAAACAATGGCGGCAATAGATTGGTTTTCCTTCTCTTGGCCTAAAAGGGACTTCGCAGCGATCACCGCATTTCGCGCAGGTCACCAAGTACATATTTTTTTCAAATGATCGTTCTGAGTCTCTTCTCAGGAATCTGTCAGTATCTCTTCCCCGGAAATCTCTCCCCACAGAATCTTTTCCTTCAGAGGAGGGAGAATCTCTTCTGCTGAATCTTTTTGGAGCGTCATCACGGAATCTACCAGGACTTCTGGTTCCAAATTTATGATCCGGATTGAAATTTCGCATTTTGTATCAGCCTTCCTGATGTTATCTCCTTTGCAAAAACACGCACCTATTTATAAATCCATTTCCCGTTAAATGGAGAATCACAAACCTTTTAAACAATTACCCTTAAAACAGGGCATGCAAAAACTTTCTATCGTTATCCCCTGTTACAATGAAGAAGAGGGGATCCCTCAACTGGTGCAGCAATTGAATCCCGTTGCCGAAAAGCTTCGTAAGATCTATGAATTAGAACTCATTTTCGTTGACGATGGCAGCAAGGATCAGACTAATCGCCTGTTGCATCAGCATTTTGACAATTGGCCTGGAACAAAAATCGTCAAGCATGAGGTCAATAAAAATTTAGGTGCGGCTTTGAAAACAGGATTCGCACAGGCGACGGGAGATCTGGTGGCAGCCTTAGACAGCGATTGCACATATAATCCGGCACTGATTGCGGAAATGGCAGAGATGATCGATACCGATACTGATATTGCGACTGTTTCTCCCTATCATCCCTTGGGAAAAGTCAACAATGTTTCTGCCTATCGCATCTTTCTCAGTAAAAGCATCTCGCGTCTGTACCGCATGTTAGTCCCGGCAAGGGTCTATACGTTCACGGCCATGGTCCGGGTGTATAAAAAAGACGTCGTGAAGAATATTCATTTTTCCTCCGACACCTTCTTAGGTGTTACCGAATTGATGATTAAAGCTTTGCTTCACGGCTATCGTGTCAAAGAACTTCCCACGGAACTCAACCTCAGAACCTTCGGCACGTCGAAGATGAAAACTGCCAGGGTTATTGGTGATCATCTTGGCTTGATTGCCCGCCTCATCCGCTACAAAGTGACCAGAAAAGAGATATAAAAAGTAGTGGGGGAGAGATATAAAAAATACAGGGAATACAAAAAAATATAAAGATACAACACATGAAAATTGTCACTGTTCTGGGCACACGGCCGGAGATCACGAAACTTTCGCCGCTCCTGCCTCTTCTGGAAGAGATTTCTGAACACATACTTATCCATACTGGACAGCATTATGATTACGCTATGGATGAAGTTTTTTTCGCCGAGTTGCAGCTGCGGAAGCCGACATACAATCTTCACATCGGCTCTCAGACACAGGGAAAGCAAACCGCGATGATCTTAGAAAAAGTGGAAGAGATTTTACAGAAAGAAAAACCAGACTTGGTTATTGTCGAGGGCGATACTAATACCGCTCCGGCAGCATCGTTGGCGGCGGCGAAATTACATCTTCCTCTCATACATATCGAATCCGGGTGCCGCTCTTTTAATAGAGAGATGCCTGAAGAAATCAATAGGGTCATCGCGGATCATCTGGCAACCTATCTCATCGCTCCGGATAAAGTAAGTGTTGAGAATCTACGCAGAGAAGGATTAACCAACAATGTATCTCTTCTGGGCAGCACCATGTTTGATGCCATTGTCAGAAATAAACAATTAGTGGACGAGAAAAATGTTCTGCAACAATTTGGATTAAAACCAGATGATTTTGTGGTGGTGACCATGCATCGTGCGGAGAATACCGACAATGAAAAGAATTTACGGCAGATTATAACTGCGCTGAATCAAGTAGCAGAAGAAACACTTCTCGTTTTCCCCATTCATCCCAGGACTAAAAAGGCGCTTCAGGATCATAACATAACTTTAAATCCAAAAATAAAAGTCGTAGAGCCGCAGCCGTATCTTACTTTTTTAGGCCTCTTATCCTGTTGCAAGTTCTGTATGTCAGATAGCGGCGGCATCCAGGAAGAAGCACTGGTCTGCAACAAGCCCTGCCTGATCTTGCGCAATGAGACAGAATGGATACGTCTGGTACACGCTGGAAAAAATATCCTGACAACGACAAATACAGCCAGGATTGTCGCCGTTGCACAAGAATTATCAAGAGATTCGGCAAAATTAGAGGCAATCAAGAGGATACGATATCCTTATGAGATTGGAGTTGCCCCTAAAATTATTGCGGCCATTAAAAAAATACAACCAAATACAACAAATATCAAAAATTAAACCTCTCTAAACATGATCCATCCCACCGCTGACGTTTCTCCTCTGGCAAAAATCGGAAATAACGCGAGAATATGGCATCAGGCTCAAATAAGGGAAGGTGCGGAGATAGGAGATAATTGCATTCTGGCAAAGAATGTGTATGTCGATAAGAATGTAAAAATTGGCTCAAATTGCAAAATCCAGAATAATTGTTCCATCTACCATGGCGTGACGCTGGAAAATGGCGTTTTTATCGGCCCTCACTGCGTCTTTACCAACGATAAAAACCCCCGGGCGATAAATCCGGACGGTTCTTTAAAGAAAGACCAGGATTGGGAAGAATCGTACACTCTCGTACAAGAAGGTGCATCTCTGGGAGCGAAAGTGGTGGTTCTGCCGGGAATAACGATCGGAAGATTTGCGATGGTCGGAGCCGGCTCTGTCGTGACGAAAGACGTGCCTGACTTTGGGCTGGTGTATGGAACTCCGGTGCAGTTGAAAGGATTTGTCTGTACCTGTGGAAGGAAGCTGGACGAAGGAAAGAAAGCCGGCGAATACTGTTTTAATTGCGCCAATATTTATAATGCGTAGTGCCTTACGTTAAAAAATGGCCACGTTCGAAAAGCATATTGAATTAGGATTTGGAGTAAGTATCGTTGTATTGGCAATACTCTGGGGTATATTGGGAATCAATATTTTTGAAATGAATACTCTTATTTCTGGATTCGTAACAACGATAATATTCAGTGTTCTTCCTGATATTGATAATAAAAATGCAAAAATCAGTAGATATTTACATGTTATGTTTATCGTTTCGATTATAGGACTCTTTTGGAAAACATTCTCAATAAACATTTCTACTATCACGGCATTTCTCATGTTGATTGGATTAGAATTATATCACTGGAATTATGCAAAAGATGATAAAACGCATCGACAGTTCCCACATACTTTTACATTTGGAATACTCACATCTATCTTCCTATACGTTATAACATTTTCTGGGATAGCAACATTGTTGGGATTTCTGGCTCTGTCCTCTCACTTGCTTATAGATGGACATGGAACAGAAGCTTGGAAAAAAGATCAAAAGATATGGCTTAGATTATTTTCTTTTTTCACTCGACGTGCATAAATCTCGGTTCCAAAATATTTATAAATCAAAACTAAACAAACATCTCTCATGATTCCCATCGCTAGACCATTGCTGGGAGAAGAGGAGAAGAGCGCTGTTTTGGGTGTGCTTTCTTCCGGCATGCTGGCACAGGGAAAAAAAGTGGCTGAATTTGAACAGCGCTTTGCTGAATTTATCGGTGTCCAGCACGCGATTGCGACATCGAACGGCACTACTGCTCTCCATGCTGCGCTTCTCGCTCATAATGTCGGCCTGGGTGACGAAGTTATCACCACGCCATTCAGTTTCATCGCCACGGCGAACGCCATCAAAATGACCGGTGCCACGCCCGTCTTTGTAGACATCAACGAGAAAACTTTCAATATCAATCCTGATCTCATTGAAAAAGCGATTACGTCAAAAACGAAAGCCATCCTGCCAGTACATTTATTTGGATTGCCGGCGGACACGGAAAAAATATCCGCTATTGCGAAAAAGCATCATCTGGCCGTTATCGAAGACGCCTGCCAGGCGCACGGAGCAGAGGTTGCCGGGAAAAAAGTGGGCTCATTTGGCACCGGCTGCTTTTCATTTTACGCCACCAAAAACATGACCACAGGAGAAGGAGGGATGATTACCACGAACGATGATGCTGTCGCTCAGCAATGCGGGAAACTTATTTCCCATGGGTCGGAGAGAAAATATTACCACGATTTCATTGGCTACAATTATCGGATGACGGATATTGCTGCGGCTATTGGTATTGAACAGCTAAAGAAACTTCCCCTGTTTAATGCCAAGAGGAAAGGAAATGCTCAATTTCTTGCCCAATATCTTCAACACATTCAGGGGATAGTCGTACCAGAGATGGCCGTCGTCCCAGAAATTAATCCTGCGTCGAATCTCACCCACGTTTTCCACCAGTATACGATTCGTGTTACGCCAGAATTCCCTTTTTCACGAGATCAGCTCTTACAGAATTTGACTGAAAACAATATCGGCACTGCCATCTTTTATCCCGTTCCCATCCATCAACAAAAGGCATATCCAGAATATCATCATCTCAGATTTCCCGTGGCAGAAATGGCAGCAGCACAAGTTCTCTCGCTTCCGGTTCATCCTGGAGTGAGTGAGGAGGATCTGCTTTTTATCACCCGCTTTATACAAGACGTGGAGCACAAATCCAGAAAGCTTTTATAACCTTTCTCTGCTGTTCGAGCATGCTTAAAGTAGGCGTTATTGGTGTTGGTTCGATGGGCCAGAATCATGCCCGGATTTATTTTCATAGCGACAATGCTGTATTAACAGCAGTGGCCGATCCTTTTCAGGAACAAATACAAAAAGTTGCCCGGAAATACAACGCCAAAGCGTATCTTGATTACCGCGAAATGCTCGATCATGAAGACCTCGATGCTGTTTCCGTTGCCGTTCCCACCAGCCTGCACCGGGAAGTTGCCATCTACGCTCTCTCCAGGAAAAAGCACGTCCTTCTGGAGAAACCCATTGCCCAGAATGAAGAAGAAGCAAAAGAAATCATTGCCTGTGCGAAACACCATAACGTCAAACTGATGATCGGCCATATCGAACGTTTCAATACCGCAGTGATGGAATTAAAGAAGCGTCTGGGAGACTTAGGAGAAATTTACAAGATTGATGTCCAGCGCATCGGTCCCTTTCCAGCTAGGATTGCCGATGTTGGAGTCATCACGGATCTTTCGGTCCATGATTTGGACATCATCAATTATCTTATCGAATCGGAACCACGCCGGATTTATGCAGAGACACAGCAGCGGCTTCATCCCCATAACGAAGATTCTGTCACGGCGCTGGTCAATTACAAAAATGGAGTTTTAGCGGTATTGAACATCAACTATCTATCTCCCACTAAAATCAGGCAGGTGAAAGTCTTTGGCAAAAAAGGGATGTTTGAAGTAAATTACATCGATCAGGAATTATTCTTTTATGAAAACCGATCATTTGAATCAGATGATTGGGAGAGCGTCACCGAAGGCGACATGAAAAAGATCATCATCACAAAAAAGGAGCCGCTGCAGGTAGAAATAGAGTCCTTTCTGGAATGTCTTCGTTTAGACCTTCCGGTATCAGTGCCCGGTGAACATGGACTCAAAGTACTCTCTACTGCTAATCAACTACTCGCCTCGGCACAAACCCAACAAATAATCCACTTACCATGAATAGGAATAAGAATATCAACCGGAACATTATCATCACCATACCTGCTTACAATGAAGAAAAAACTTTGCCGTTCGTATTAGATGAGATAAAGCGTGTTTTGCAGACGACAAAATATAGATCAGCATATAAGATTCTGGTGCTGGATGACGGCTCCCTAGACAGAACAGCAGACGTCGCCCGAAAGCATGGTGCGATAGTGGTCTCGCACCGGCGTAATAAAGGACTGGCGGAAACCTTTCGCAGTGAGATGCACGAATGCCTGAAACTTGATGCTGATATTATCGTGCATACGGACGCTGATGGGCAGTATCACCCGCAGCATATCCCCGAATTGATCCAAAAAGTGGAAGAAGGCTATGATCTCGTCTTAGGCAGCCGGTTTCGTGGCCGGATCGAACAGATGCCTTTGTTAAAGAGATTTGGCAACCTGGCTTTCTCTACTGTTCTTACGTCGCTCACCAAAGTAAAGATTACCGATTCGACCACCGGATTTCGGGCGTTTACAGCAGAAATTGCTCGTGATATTAGCTATATCAATACTTTTACCTACACCCAAGAGCAGATCATCAAAGCGGCCAAGCAGAAATTCAGAATAACGGAAATACCTATCATTGCACGCAAAACCAGGGCCAGCCGCCTGTTTAAGAATCCGTTCCAGTATGCGGTGCGTGCCTGGATCAATATTTTCCGGATCTATCGGGATTATGAGCCGTTGATGTTCTTTGGGAGAATAGGATTGCTGGGATTGTCTGGCGGGTTCATGATTGGGCTGTATTTTGTGTATCTGCATTTTACAGCAGGAATACATGGGCATTTAGGGCTGTTATTTCTGATGATCATTCTGTTAGTCTTTGGTCTGCAGACAGTATTGTTCGGATTTTTGGCGGACATGATGAGGGAGTGATATGGAAAAGGAATATTCCGACTACGTCGTACAACGGGTCAATGAGCTTTACCATGATCTCATCGGAAAGAAATATGATGATTCCCATCCGGAAATATTCAAAAGGCTGCCTCCGCGCTGGCAAAGGATTGCCCCTATTTTTTTTTCCAAGAAAGGACCTTTAACTATCCTTGACCTTGGAACAGGCACGGGATTCGTACCCCTCATGGTTGCGCCTCACCTCAAGAAAGAAGACGTATTCATCTGTTCTGATATTAGCAGTACTATTCTCAACGTAGCGCAGGAAAATATTAAGTCACTTAAGTTTGAAAATAAGTTTAAATATGTCAAAATAGGGGCGCAAGAAACATATACTCTTCCATTTAAGGATAACGCTGTTGATGCTATCACTGTTAATTCTATGCTCCATCACGTAAAAAATACACATCATTTTCTGAGCGAGATAAACCGCGTTCTCCGGCCTGGCGGAACCATCATTATCGCTCATGAGCCAAACGCCAACTTCCATACCCATCTTCTGCTGAAAAATCAGGCTAGGGCATGGCAGCTTTTCTTATGTCCGCGCCAGACCATGACACGAATAGCCAGAAAAATAAAAGTCCTGCCAATATTAGAGTATCTGTATTACAGAATCACCAAGCCAACAGTCAACAACAAGGAAATTGCCGAGGAGGTCAGTCAGCGATTGATGAAGGAAGGAGTACTCACTGAACCGATTGCTGCGAGAGAAATAAAAAAGATTACCGATATTCAAATCAGAGGGTTTATACCGGAGGAACTTCTGACGACCTACCAACTCTCTCTGTTAGAGACCTACAATCATCTCTCCGATGATATCGCAAAGAAATATAATAATCGTTTCATACTGGCTTATGAAAAATTCTTAGAACGACTGTATCCTACGTATGGCAATCAGTTTTTTATGGTTAAACGAAAACCAGAGAACGAAGACCAGAGCAATCATGAATAAAAAATCACCTTCGATCCAGGAATTGAAAGATCTCTGCCTGAAGAAAGGTGTTTATGTCGGACTGGATACGATTATCAGCCGAATGGCCATTTATCCAACTAAACTATTTCTCTATACCCCATTAAAGCCGATGCAGGTGATGTTCGTCTGGTTTATCGTGCAGCTGGTTGCTTGTTACGTCATTACGCAAGGCGGTTATGTCTTTGTTATGTTGGGTATTATTCTATTTCATGCTGCAATTATTCTGGATCATGCCGACGGGCAGATGGCCAGGTATCTGGGGGGTGAGAGCATACTGGCACTGTATGTGGATCAGCTCTATCATAATATCACCAATCCTTTATTTATTCTTTCGCTGGCGTATGTAGCCGGGATCTTTTGGATAGGCGTTATCATGGTCGCCATTTACTTATTCAATAGGGTAATTATTTTCAATCCCCACATCTACAACCTAACGAATGAGCGTATGGAGAATGCCATTCATCAGACTATTGACCAAGACCAGAAAAAACTCTCTTATAGCCGTCGGAAAGCACATGAGAAAAACTCTTTTGGCAAAATATATGAATGGTTCCGTATCGAGCATCCGTTGAGTATCATCTTTTGGGGTGCTCTGGTTGGCTTATTGCAGTGGACCTTATATCTATACCTCGCTTTGTTTTCAGTAGATTTAATCCGCAGATTGTACTTGCAGCTTTCTAGTTTACGGAGGGCAGATAAAATTTTAAACAAGAAAGATCTAGAGGAACAAGCCTAAAAATATTATTTTTCTCTTTCCCCCTGCAAAAGATTCCTCATAAAGAGAAAATCGCTTTTTTTCAGTTCTCCAAAGAGATATAACAGTATTCCATAGAGCAAGGTTAGCGTAATATAGGGAATGGCCAAGGCGATTCCTGAATAATGCCAGTGCTGAGCTAGAATAAAAACCAAGACTGAAACACCCGATATTCTGATCAAAGAAAAAACTTTGGTAAAAGCCTTAAACTTCCAGTACACATAGCTTCCCGCGATTACTGTAGCTATAAAAGAAGTAATCACACTTGCCCACGCTGATCCTATCACCCCGTAGACCGGAATAAGAAGAATATTTAACAACGTCAAAGCCACGACCAGGCCAACACACCAGTACATCTCCATCCTTGGCCTGCCGCTTCCTGTGACTATGGAACAAAATACTGAAAAAATGGATAAGAAGGCGGAAGCCACCACTAATAAACTAAGCACCGATGCTGCAGGGGCGTATTCTGCAGAATAGAAAAAAGTGAGCAATTCTTTACTGGTAGCCGCCATTAATGCCGTGACTGGAAGCAATAAAAGCAAAAGATAACGGATTGATTTTGAGACGTACTTCCGGACTTGGTGCCAGTCCTGAGAAGCTATGGCTCTGGAGACCGAAGGTGTTAGCGTCAACGGCAATCCGGTAAAGGTGATATACGTTATGGTCGATAAGGTTGCCGCGGCGGCATATAAACCAACGAGAGTATTATCGCCCAGGATAGATTTTATAAAGAGGATGTTTACGTTTCGCAGCAAGGTAAAAGCCAGAGAAGCAATGACAATGGGTATGGCGAAAGAAATGATTTTTTTGGCAGGGTAGGCTTGATCTTCTGTGGTCTTATCTGCTTTGGTATTAAACCGGCGAAGGAGGTACATGCACCAGAGCAAGCCAAAAATAATCGCCATAAAATATCCCACTAATGCTCCCCACAAAGCCCAACCTAGCCAGACTAATAGGATCGTAAATCCCAGCCGTACTATCGGATATACTGTTGACACATACGCCTGCTGCCGGAACAGACGTAATCCATTCAGATAACCATTGGTGTGCAGGGATAATAAAGCCATCGGCGTCACCATCACGCCAATGAATATAATGTAATAAACTAAGCTATGGTCATGAAGGCTATCTGCAATCAGAGGGGCAAAGAGAATATAGAATAACGTAAATGAAACTGCTATTCCAACTTGGATCTTAAATGACGATCTGAAAATAGGGCCTATTTTTTCTGGCGATTCTGACAAAAATTTGGAAACGGCGCGAGGCAGCCCGGTATTCAGGACTGATCTATTGACGAGGTACAAGGACATCAGTATTCCGAACACACCATACGCCTCTAGACCGAGGTAACGGGCTAAGCCGATATGAATCAGATAATTAGAAAGCATAAACGCCAGTTCTGAGCCCATAAAATAGAGTGTGCCAGAACTCACCGATTGTTTCATAGCACCACCCTCTGAGAAGGCTTTTTAAGACTAATGAAAAAGGAACACTTGTTTTATTGACTTTATTTCACTGATTCTATTTTATTGACGGCTGCATTGGTTTCTCGTTGGGCAAAGTCGATTGCTCAATCCGCACTCCCCTCATTTCTCCGATCTGAATCAAATCTTTTTGAGAATTTTTCCCTTGGTTATTCAAAGCCAGACTATTGACAATCTCGGACTTCCCGGCCAGAGATTTAGCCAGATGCTTGGCCATGAAAGCCGGATCATACAAGATATTAAAACGCTGAAAACACTCATGGGTGCAATAGCATCTAGTGTCTTTAATCCACTTCGCACTTTTTTGAGTGGCGGCAGAAGTCCAAAGCCTGGTGAAATCATAGTCAAAATCGCGGACATTCCCTATCTTCTGCGCATTCAGCAATTCACAAGGGTAGACATCTCCTTTTTCATACATCACTCCCATTAAAGTTCCCGCCTTACAGGACACATACATCTTTTTATCTTCTACTGTTCGGATAATCATGCCCGTCCTGAGCTTATTCATGTAATCCCTGACCAGACTTTTTATTCCTTTCTTCTTCGATTTTGACTGCAGGGCGAAGAATTTCTTATAGGCATCCAGATTAACTCCAAACAGATCCATTTTTTTTGCTTCACCCCTGATCAGATTCATACCTAAGACATCTGGTTTCCATTCTGTAGAGATTTGCCGATGGAATTCTTCTACTGTATCCTGGTTCAGTGCCGTCAGTGTGGAGACGATCGATACCTGCAAATGAGGATAGGTTGATTGTAATCCTTTCAGCATCTCAAATGATTTTTTGGCAGTTTTAAAACAATCTTTTACTTGTCTTATTTCATCATGAATTCTCTCAATGCCGTCCAAAGAGACCACAATATTCAGATCCAAGTCAGGACAATGCTCCAGAATGTCAACACAATCATTCTTCATTTTCTCCGTAAACGTGGCATTGGTAGGAATAGTTACTTCCTTGACAGGCGTATTGCGATAATAGGTCTTAATCACTTCGGCAAAATCCTGACGGATGAATGGCTCGCCGCCGCTGATATTCAGAATGACTAAATCCGGCAACGTTTTGGTAACCTTATCGATCTCTTCCAAGGAAAGTTCTCCTTTGGTATTCAGCTGGCTCCAGTAGAAGCAATGGCCGCATTTGGCGTTGCATTTGGAAGTGATAAAATGAATCAGCTGAAGAGGGGTTTTAGGTTTTTTGAGTACAAAATATTTCAAAAGTTTTAGGTAAGTACGCCTCATTTTAAGCTGCTGGGGGGAGAATTCTTTAAAAATCTTATGAGGAACAGATACTATTACCGCTTTTGTCGGCAGTCTCTTTCTGCGTCCATGATTTTAGAACTTACTTCAGAAGAACAGTTTTACCTGTAGCTGAAGATTCATACAACCCGAAAATGATTTTCATGGCCGGTAGCGAATCAGAGCCGGTAATCGCCGGTTTCCGTTTATTCCTGATGGCATTAACAAAATCATCTATAACTTTCTCATGTGCCGGACCGTAATATGCAGGCCGGTACATTGTTGGGATGGCATTGATGTCCAGTTCTTCGGGGAAGGGAAAATCCTGCACTGACCATTCTGGTGTTTTGTCGTCAGAAAGGAGTATCTTCCCTTTCGTTCCGGTAATGGTTATTATTGATTTTGTCTCTTCATTACCGCTGGAATTATTAGCTTTAATATAGGCAGTGATATCACCACAAAAGAGAACTTTTCCTTGAGCATAATCTTCTACTTCAAGGTAAGGCCGAGTAATCTTCGTAGCGCCAAAGACACTCTGAGGTGCACCAAAGATATACACCAATTGGTCTATCCTATGCAGCGCCTGGCTCAGTAAAACTCCTCCTCCGCTGATTTTTTTCCCTCTCCAACTGTTGTAAAACTCAGGGGATTTATGGCAGGAAAAATCTAAAGATGCTTTCTTAATATCTCCTAAAACACTCCCTCTTACTGCTGCTGCTGCTGCAACCGTGTTGGGATAAAATCGACGTTGGAGCATAGTGCCGAAGGGAACAGAACTGCACTTTTGAATAATATCCAAAGTATCTTCTAAAGTAGTTGCCAAGGGCTTCTCGCAAAGCAGGGCTAGTTTCTTTTCAGCACAGACAATTGCTTGTTCATGGTGCAGATAGTGGGGAGTGGATATGACTACCGCATCTAGATGGACACCAGTAAGCATTTCTCGATAATCTTTGTAAACACGAGGTATGCCAAACGTGTCCGCAAGCCTTTGTGCTTTTCCTAAATCAGTGTCAGCAACAGCAACAGTCATGGATTCCGGATTTTTCTGAAAAACATAGGCATAAGTAGCTGAAACATTGCCGCAGCCGATGATGCCAAAGTTAAGGGTCATTTTTAAAATCTGAGAGGGGTATTCCTAAAGTTATTAATCCCTGCTTTACCTGATCTTCAGAGAGGAATAGGATAGTCTTAAATCCTAAATTTGCAGCAGATTCGATGTTCTTGGTCTGATCATCGATAAAGATACAATCTGCTGCACCTAAATTCAGTTTTCGTAAGCAATACTCAAATATTTTCTGCCCCGGCTTTGCTGCCCCGGCTTCATAGGATGAAACTATCACATCAAAATAGGTATCCAAATGTTGCTCCTGTTTGGCCTGCTCAAACCAATCACGGGTAATATTGGTAAGAAGAGCAGTTTTATATTTCATTTTCAGCTGCTTAATAAATAAAAGTAAATCCTTTCGCAATCCAAACCAGGAAAGCCATTCCTGACGTAATTCTGATGCCTCGCAGTGTAAATAATCTGCTGCGTGTACCCATATGAGTTCTGAATCTATTGCTCCCACCTTTGCTAAATCCCAATGATGCTTTACTATCTGTTGAATTTCTTGCACAGGGCGATGACTCTGGTGCGCTTTTTCGGCCAGAAAGCCATCAAAATCCCCCTGATTGGTAATGACCCCATTATAATCAAAAATAACTGCTTTTATCATCGGAGAACCTGAACGAATAACTTTTATAAGCCTTGTCGAACCATAAAACACGATTCTACCCGGACATGATGGCATGACCAGAGGTGTTTAAGAAAAAAGGACATTCTCAATGTTGCTTGCCCAGCCTTGATGCGATTTCCCTGCCAGGAACATTCACGAGTTTATCAGCTATAACTAATTCGTCTGCTAATTCATCCGCCTCCGCCAATATATCTGATCTGCGTTTCAGATGGAAATAGGATACATATCCGTTCTTGTGGGGATGAGCATTCGTAAGTTCCAGTCTCTCACCAAGAAGTATGTTAATTGCGGCCATGATAACGCCGCCGTGGGTGTGTACCACCACTCTTTTTCCATTATATTGAGAGTGCGTCTGGCGGATTGCGTCTAAAATACGATCTTGAAATTGGTGAAGAGATTCTCCTTCAGGACAATTGCACTCATAAAAATGTTTTACCAAGGCGTTATAATCCTGCTGATCAGATCTGATTTCCGTTACCAGCTTACCCTCATGCCTGCCAAAATTCCGTTCTCTCCATTGCGGATCAACAGTCACACCCAGACCTACTAGATCAGCATGCGTCCTTGCTCCTTGGAGGGAGCGTTCCAGATCCGAACTTATAATGACATCGAAAGGTATTTTTGCCAGTTCCTTCGCTTGCTCTTCGACTTGCCGCTCGCCGGTAGAATTAAGAGGATTAGGAAGCTGTCCCTGCAATCGCCCCTGAATATTGTAATCTGTCTCTCCATGACGGGCTAAAAGCAAGTACATAGCGCTAATTTCCAGACTGCATTTTTAAAGATTATGAAACCCGCTTTTAACTTTGTTTGGCTAAACCTTTGTCCAGCTGGTGCAGCTTCCAAATCTGGACAACAAACCTTCGGCAAAATTCTAATATATAAAGGAAGGTATAAACTATTAAAACTGCTCTTGGAAGGTTGAGCAAAATGCCTATCAGCATAAAGTTCAAGGGCTGGCTTCGTCGAAAGAATAAAAACAAGTAGATTATTTTCTTTCCTTTGACTCGTGTGCCTAAACTCTTGTTTAACGACAAAACTTGTTCTCGAAAGTCTTCAGGATAACTTGCCGGGTTGGCAATGGCCAGCTTGCTGTATAAGATGCACGCCAGGGAAATGACCCCCAGATAAAAATATCGTATATCGTGATACTGAGAAGCGACGCCGATGGAAAGGCCAAGGAAAAAAAGAGGGCTGCCCAGATAGATGCCAAGTTCTTCAAGAAAAATTCCTTTGTAGGTCCTTATTTTCTTTATCCGTGCGATCTGGCCGTCGACGTAATCCAGCAGGGCTGCACCGACAAACAAAACTACTCCTACAGCATTCAAAGCATAATCCCCAAAAACCATGAGGATAGAACCCGCCAGTTGCATGAAAATCCAGAAAGTGGTGATCTGGTTTGGAGTGATATTCGTCTTGAGGAAGAGTCTGGTAAGATGGGCCATAGTATTGTGCATGAACTTACTTACTGGAGAATAGAATTCACGCTCATTTCGTTGGCGAACTTCTTCAAGGGAAAGATCCATGATGAAGGAATCCTGGCTATCTGTTTAAAAACGTTGCGGAAACAGAATCGTGGCCTGTTTCTTCTCACCCCGGAAAAAGCTTTGATTTCACCGCCTTTATTTCACAACCTTTAAAACAATAAGACTCCCGGAAGCCTTCATGGAAAAAGGACAGGATTTGGGAATGTATAGCGTTCAGAAATCTTCTTTTCGTGTCTTTGATCAAGAAGGAGAGAAGTTTATTGAAAAGAAAATACGGCTCCAAGCACTAAAGGAACACCAGCATTCTATTCAAGGGATGATAAAGACATATGCTGCAAAAATTCGTGAAGCAGGTATTCTTTTCCCCAGAATCGTCAGCGTTGATCCGGATCGTTGCCAATACACTTGCGAATACCAGGGGGAGAACCTTTTACAAGCTTGTCCTCGCCCACATGATATCCTGGAGAATCTAAATCTTGATGCAATTTTAGATATTCTGCGTCTGGCACAATTACGCTGTCTGGGCCTTGACCCCCACATAAAAAATTTTGTCGTCGGAAGATCAGGCGTCCATTATGTTGATTTTTCGCCACCTTTGATTGAAGATTATTTTGCTTTACGTCTCTCATTGTGCTCTCCTGCAGAGCGGGAAATCCTGCAAGTTAACTTTGACTACTTTAAGTCTCCTTTACTGGGGTATCATTTTGCCGGAGACCTGCTCAAGATGGATGAGCAATTTTACTCAGAGATGCCTTTGCTTTTTGAAAGGTTAGCTCGCAGGAAAATAGTCGGAGAGAATTATGCTGATTTTTTGGCCAAAGCGGAGAAAATAAAAGAGATTGAGCGTACCAGGGATCGAATGGGCATTTTGCTATTATAATTCTTGTCTTTGTTTAGCATTATACAGTCAAAATTCTTTCAGATACTGTTTACTAAATGAATGACGGCTAGGTCAAGAGGTTTGCGAGGCCAAGCTATACGCTGTTCTTGGAACGGTTTTTCCTCGAAACTGAGTTATCGAAAAAGCCGCCGAGTAAACGGCCAGCCGCCATTCATTCGTTAAGAACACAGCATCATTCTTTCACAAATCTTTTAAATGAACGTTAGTCTAAAAATATACCAAAGGACATAAATAATTATACAGATAGTTATGTCCTTTGTACATAGCGACTGTGTATAATTGTCTAAACATTAATGTCAGTCGCTATAGTATGATGAAAAAATGAAGGCCGGAAATATTATTGGTATGGTCCAAGGATTACTTGAACCATATTTGGGAGTTTTTGGGAGAAACAATTAAAATGAGATTTACTCTTATAAGGCATGGGGAAACAGATGCCAATGTCCAAAAATTATCTCAGGGACATTTGGAGTCTATTTTAACAGTGAGAGGAATTGAACAGACTAAAAAGTTAGCTGAAAGGTTAAAAGATGAACATTTCAATTTTGCTTATATCAGTGATTTACAAAGAACAAGAGACACTGCAAATATAGTTCTTGAAAATGATCACAATAATACTGAAAGAATTTTAACAGCAAACTTAAGGGAGCAATGCAAGGGAAAATATGAAGGGTGGACTATAAAAGACAGGGAAGACGATATTAAGAGAATCATAAAAGAGGAAGGAAAGGAATACAGTGAGGAGTATCATCTTTTCAAGCCTGCTGATGGTGTTGGTTTAGATAATACTTCCAATAATAAAAAAAGATTTTATCTTGGAGAGTCTGTTAAGGAGATGCAAGACAGAATTGTTTCTTTTTATTATAGTCTTCTTAATATGCATATTAATGATAATATTTTATTGGTTAGTTCTGGGATGGCAATTGGTTCCTTAGTAAGTTATTTTAATAATCAGAGCCTGAAAGATATAAAAACATCCATACCTGAAAATGGATCTGTAACCATCTATGAAGCAAATAATATTTCAAATCCTAGGGAAGCTAAGGAGATATCCTATAATGACATTAGGCATATAGGGGAGGGAGGATTCACAAAAGTAAAAGGATTATACGGTGTATAACAAATTCAAACCATTCTATAAAAGCGCTATTTTACTTTCTGAAAACCATATTTTGTTCCGTTTTGGATAATAGAAAGGTTGTCAGAAATGCTGCTATCAGCACTATAATCCAGAGATAGAGTTTCGTGCTCCGTATTGACGGTTAAGATATTCAAAGGATATTTCTCTTTCATTTCTAGATTCAAAGGTTCAGTAGATTGCTTTATCAAATGATACAGATCCATCGTGGCGGCAGCGTGCTCTAAGCTTTTTGGAAGCGTCCTCCTTTGCTCCAGGCGGTGCCGAATGACCTCTTCGCTGGACACCTGGCAATCTATGACAAAAACCTGATATCCATATTTTGCTGCCGCTTCGTAGATTTTCTTCCTGATTTCAAACTTATTAAAATTACCATCCAGGATAACATTGGAATTTTTCCACTCCATGACCAATCGAACCCTTTCCATGATAGCCTGATAAATTGCTTCCCGTTCTTCAGCAGAATAAAGATCAATGAGGCCAAGCTCCTCGCGGATGTTGAACGTCGAAATCAGAGACGTCCGGCTAAAATGAGAACAATATTCTTGAAGTGATCTAGAGGTGTGGGTTTTTCCCGTGGCAGGATTTCCAAACATCATGACTAAAAAGGGGATTTTCTTGCCGAATACTTTCTCGGCCATTTCTAAATCTTCTGGCGTATCTACTTCATACCATTTTAGTCCGGTAATATCCACTCCATATATCGGGCAACATTTTGCGACTTCACTGAAGAGGGAATAAACTCGTGATTGTTTATTTCCTGCTGCCAGTTCCCGTTCAATCCTTCTGAATACTTCCTGAGCAAAAGAAGGCGAAATTTTTACCGGGCCGACTGCTTCTCCATGAGCAATGTCGGTACTTACGTTATGGTCATGATGAACAATCCTATCTCCGATCATAACGATCTTTTGCATATCACTGGTGAAATCGTATTTCCGGTCAAACCCAAAAGCAGCGGCCTGGGGCGATTCTATAACCCGGCGTAAAACCTCTTTTTCAAAAACTAAATCGGCATTAAGGTGGATATATCCTTCCTGGCAATGCTGTCGAGCCAGCCACAACGAGAAGACGCTGTTTGTCGATGAGAAATCGGGATTTTCTATGTACGCCACTCTTGGGCCACAATGCTCTCTGATTAATCTCTGCCCAAAACCGACCACGACGATGATGTCGTGAATTCCACAATCATGTAAAGATTCTATCTGGTGATCCAGGATCGTCTTTCCGGCCACTTTTTGCAGGCATTTGGGAATTCCGGCAAGATGTTTCATACGCGGATCGTATCCTGCCGCCATAATCACCGCTTTCATGCTTCTCTTCTTAGAAAATCTTTTTATAAACGTTATGTACTTCCATTCTGGTTTCTTTTCTGAAATTCGCGGAGTGTACTCTCGGCTTCTTCTAATTCAGACAGGGTATTGATCTCCCGGAAAAAGTGAGGTGAGACAAACCCATGAAAGTCAGTTAAATTCAGGGCCCAGCGGATCAGCCCGTAGCAGTGTTGGTTTTTTTCGCCACGTTGAAGGTGATAGAGGGCGCGCTGGCGCAGGAGATCAAGAGCTCCAGAAGAAATTTTGGCCAGGCCGCTGCCTCTCCCCATGGCCCCGGGAAGGTTGGCTTTGTCCATCTGAACAATCTTATCCTGCTGTACTATCACTTGCTCCATACTGTCATTAAGGGGGATGCGGTTATCGACAAGCAGGACGTTATCATGCCCACTCTGAAGAAAATCGTGTAAGAGATCGGCGTGAAACAGGAGATCACAATTCAGATGCAGATAGGTCTCTCCTTGAAGATGATCGCTGGCTAATAAG
This sequence comes from Candidatus Woesearchaeota archaeon, assembly GCA_016185625.1. Classification (GTDB taxonomy): domain Archaea; phylum Nanobdellota; class Nanobdellia; order Woesearchaeales; family GW2011-AR9; genus JACPND01. The sequence continues at coordinate 51,928 of JACPND010000020.1, forward strand.
AAGGAATAAGCGCTGTTGGTGGTCGAATACTCAGCATTTTCAATGAAAGCTATGCGCAGGCCCGGCAACTGAAGGGAAGAAACATATTCGCGGATCTTATCCCCCTGATACCCTATAACCATGATGATGTCTCGAAGGCCGTTGGCATATAAAGCTTCTAATTGATACTGTAAAATTGATTTTCCACCGACGTGGACTAAGCATTTAGGTATTGTCTGCGTGTGATGCTGTAATCTGGTTCCCATCCCGGCTGCTAAAATGAGGGCTTTCATGGATTTTGAAGTGCAAACCGCCCTTCTATCTCCAGTTGAACACTCCCATTTTTCACGCTGACATAAGCAATATCAATATACGACGGCTTACTAGGCGGTAAAGTTGGCTCATCTTTCATCACATTGAAAAAATCAGTTAGCTGTTCTGAAGGAGTATGTTCTAAGAATCGTGAAACGGTAATGTGTCCTCCCCATGGCAGCTGCACTTTGCCTATTTTTTCAGCAGCATTATGTCTTTGAAGAGACTCATGCACCAAATCTGCGATGTAAACAAATGCTTCGCTGGCAATACCCTGTGCTATAGTTGTATCTCGATTATACAGCCATCCTTCGTACGGGATAATCACTGCAGGAAAATCTTTTGATACGGAATGTAAAACATCTTCTAGTAAGGTAACACTTTTACGATTAATAGCTTGCTGTTCTGGAGGTCGATACTGCATTCCTAAGATGCCAAGAGTGGTATGAACTGCAATTCCTTCGTACGTCATTGCTGGCACTATTGCAGCGATTTTACGGGATAAATCAGTACAACGTTTGACAATCTCATCTGGATGCTTCAAGATAATCAGATATCCATCTCTGTTCTCTACGGTTTTAGGGGGTGTAGTTCCCTCGGTTCGAATAGCATCCTGGGCAGCTCTAAACTGATCATATACTTGTTGTTGTCCTCGTAAAAAAACTTCCAATTCAATCATGGTGCATGCCTCATTCTCCTCTTTTACCAAGGGAAAAAATTCACCTATTACTCTCCTTTTTAAAAGTTGTTAAACTTATTTCTAGCCATTCTGGCAAAGGATGATGGTTATCGAAACGCCTCTCTCATAAATCCCCACCCCCACGCACCAGCACCTAATCCAATAAATGGTAACACCACTATAAATAACGGCAACTTTCTCATGTTCCAACGAAATATGCGCCACCCTATCCTTCCCACGCGTACAAAAGGAGCCAGCAGTGCCAGAACAGGAAATTTTGCCAAGAACGCTCCCAGCAGCTTGATCTTTTTACGTAATGCCGCCGAATGTTTTCCAAAATAATATTGGTGTCTCAAGAAGGCACTGAGGGTATCACGATTTGTATGGGCCGCAATCAACGCCGGATTAAACAACAGCTTATACTTCTGTGCCGCGGCATAACAAAATAATGTATCTTCACCAACGGGATATGCTGGATCAAATCCGCCCACGGCATGAAAATCATCTTTATAACACACAAAATTACACGTTGGCATGAACCTTACTTCCCGCCGCGGCATGCCCTCCATAAATTCATTGAAAGTAAGAATGAAATCGGCATGACTAATCAATCCAGGATTGCCGTTCCTTACTGCGCCGCCCACAAAAGAATAGCCTTGATGCATACTTTCGACAACCGTTTGGAGCCAATGACCTGATGCCACGCAGTCAGAATCGATGAACGCCAGAATCTTGCCTTGGGCTTCTTTCGCCCCGATATTTCTTCCCGCACCAGGATACGTCTGGAGGTCTAGATGAATTAATTGCACTGATGGAAATTTCTCTTGAACAATCTTAGGCGTTTCATCAGTAGAACTATCCACCACAATGACTTCGTACTGAAAGGGAACTTTTTGCTGAACAATGGAGTTTAAACAAGGTTCAATATGGCGTGCCGAGTTATAGCAGGGGATAACGACACTGACTAACATATTTTCATCCATATTTTTTCCTCTCCAAAAGATACCCTTTTTGCTGCAGCACTAAACTCGCTCCTAAAAAAAAGAGGATAAAAGGCAGCCGCCAATTAGATTTATTCGCCCAAAAAATATTCTTTGCACTCCACACCCTTAACTTCACAAACCCACCCACTTTACCCACTTTCTTCTTGAAATAATAATTCGCCTTTCCCCGCCGCAGCTGCCACTGGACAAAACTCTTCCAGGTCGTTCTCGCCTCATGGAAGGCATAGGCTTCTGGCACATACTTTATGGGGAGCCCAGCTTTTTCCAGCCGCACGGAAAATTCCGCATCTTCAGCGCCAAATCGCATCTCTTCATCAA
>JACPND010000021.1 GCA_016185625.1 Candidatus Woesearchaeota archaeon
AGGTCAATTAGCTCTTCTCGACTTAAGTCATTAACTTTAATTTCCATAAAGAAAGGATAATGTTCCTATTTAAAGGATTTTTCGAGTACTTTAAAAAGGTAAAATAGATACTCTAGAATATAAGTCGGCTAAATAAGTACGGAGTACTTAGGAGAAGTGGCGTGTCAACAGAAACATTTTTGAACAGACCTATATTCTCTAACAGTATGATTCCTGTAAAGCCCTTCCGTCAGAAACAAGGACTGTGCGGCATCGCCTGCCTAAAGATGGTCCTGGAATTTTACGGCTTGAAGAAGAGTGAGCGAGAATTAGCGAAATTAGCGCAAGCCAGTGCTGCAGGAGTGAACGCAGAACAGCTGGTAAAAATCGTACGAAAACTGCGATTTCGGGCACAGGTGAAGGATTTTTGCACCCTTTCTGATATCCGCTATTTCATGAAGAGAAAAATCCCGGTGATTGTGGACTGGTTCTCTGCCGACGAAGGGCATTATTCCGTGGTGGTAAGAATTAACCGGGAGAATATTTTTCTGCAGGATCCTGAGCTGGGGCAGCTGCGGGCGATGCGGAAAAAGACCTTCAAGAGAGTGTGGTTTGATTTCCCAGGAGATTTTCTGCGGTCGAAGGAAGATATGGTGGTACGCAGAATGATTGTGATCAAGAAATGACTTTTAATTTTATTCATTCTTTCCGCTTTGGTCTGCCTCTGTTTACTTCCTTGCTGGAGATTTCGTGAGAAAATCTCTCTTCAAAGGAGTTAAGTATTCTCTTCCGTAAATGGTAAGTGTTTGCATTTTTGGCGTAAGCAACCCATCCTTCCATAAACTCGTAAATAGGATCATACATTAGTTTTCCAGTAGAATACTCTTGATAGGACGCTGCCAGTTTGCGGTTAAATTTGCGTATATTTTTTGTTTTAAGAAGCCTATGATACGGAAAGAGCCTCATTCCTAGAAATTCGACACTACGACTCACAGAAAGAATCTTTGATTTTTCCGGATGAAGCTGAAGTTTCAGTTTTTCAGCAAGGAAATCGGTAATTTTGGCTTTATATTCTTCCAATTTGGGTATTGAGTTTTCCAGAATTACAAAATCATCTACATACCAAATATAACACCTGGCTTTAAGCTGGTGTTTCACAAATTGATCTAGTTCATTGAGATAAAGTATTTGTTTAGCATCTTCAAAATTCTCGACGTAACAATCGCAGAGCGACATCTCCGGAGGAGCCATCCCTCTGTCGCTCTCGTTGAGATTATCGAAAGAATTTTGACCTTATGATGCTAAACAAATACGAGATAAACATTAGCAAAGAATTGGCTGGTCAGATTGCCAAGAGGCATCCCTACACCTTCTTTATTAGGATTATAATTGGATAAAATAGTCTTGATTAACCAAATTACTCTTTGATCTGAAATTCTTCTACTAACAATGCTAAGCAAAATATCATGATCAACATATTCAAAATATTTCCGAACGTCGGCTTTAAGCACATACACCGAATGGTTATTATTGTGCGATATTTTCAGATGAAAATCGTAGAACCTATCAATAGCTTTAAACGCCCCTTTTCCTATTCGATTGGCATAGGAATCAAAAATGAAATGTTTTTCAAAAATTGGCTCGATAAGATCATACAGTGCATGATGAACAATACGATCACGAAAAGCCGAACGATTTATTTTTCTGGTCTTAGGATCACGAAGAATGAATTCCTGCAGAGGTCTCGGTTTGTAGGCATGGAACAATAATTCGCTTTGTAATTCCAGCATGTTCCCTACGGTATCCTGCTCAAAATCAAGAACATACTGTTTCTGTGTTTTTCCTTTTCGGGCCCTTTGATAGGCAAGATAGAGATTTTGATAAGAGCAAAGCTGGGAATAAAGATCAAGAACCATTGGCTCTTAGTTTAAAGATAGAGAATTAAAAACCTTGCCAGCGTGAGTTATTCGGAGGAAACTGCCGTTATTGTTAAGATTATTGTTGCCGTTGGCATTCGAGTTGTTGTTAAGATTGTTGACAAACAACGCCCGCCTCAGTAGCCCTCTTACCCTACTTTTCACCGCCCCTTCAGTGCTTTAAGCATCAAGTTGGAGTTGCATTTTATGATCGCTTTCTAATTTCTACAAAAAAATTTCGCGACGGGCGCTTCGCGCCTAACGGTGGGCTACTCGGAGGAAACTGCCGTAATCGTCAAGATAATAGTCGCCGTAGGCTTCCGAGTCGTCTTCAAGATCGCGGACAGACAACGCCCGCAGTTCATCGAAGTCTGTATTTTGTAGAACCAAGAACGGCATGGCTTTGTCCGGCATTCGACCATCACGCGCTCTTATTGCTTCAAAGACAATATCGCGATATCCTCGTAAGAGAGCAACATCTCCTTCCACCGCTGTTCTCCAGCCTTCATGCTCGGCAATTTCAGCTTTTGTTAACAATTCATTATACTTCATTCCGCGCTTTCCGCTATTAAGTTCTGGCGCGTCAAATCCAGCATAGGATATAGGCAGATATACTCCATCAAAATCGGGAGCGATAGTCATTAAATCTGAACATTGTGGAATAACTTTAAACTTGGTCGTCTTGGCTTTATACGCCATGCCCGTACACGAATCTTTCCATCGTTTCGTTATGAGAAACAACCGTTTAACCATAGTTCTGGCACTTCCATCTGGATTATGCTCTGTGTTATAATTTTTTACCATGGCTTCAACGTTTTCTTTAAATGTTAATGGGCGGTAAACACTTACCGCATCTGTTATAATTGAGGGATGTGCACTTGCTGGATCAGTTCGGCACGCTTTTTTCAGAGCTTTGACACCACGGGCGTACGTTGGAGTTTTATCCATGAATACATACCCCGCGTATACTGCTGACGCGGGTGGGGCTCTTGGCCTTGGTTCAGGCGTTGGTCTTCGCGCTTCAGGAGCAGCACGCCGGGGTGGCACTTCTGTTGGCTCGGGCGTTCTTCGACGGGCAAAAGCAGTTGGTGCTGTTCTTGGTGCAGTGCTAACTCCGCTTCCGCCAGCTAAAACTTCTGCATGCTTCCTTCGTAATTCTTCATGATCTTTTTCCACTTTCCGCAATCGTTCTACTTCTCCTACTAGTCCTTCCAGAACAACTTCATATTCAGGGGAGGTGCCATTTTTCATCGTAGCGATCCATCCGGTAACACGTCCAGGATTTTGATTTATTTCAGCATAGGCTGAATTTACAGCAGCAGATAAATCAGCATTTCCTCCTTTATCAGGATGAACCTGAAGCTGGACAGAACGAACATAGGTTTTTAAAAAGACATCCAATCGACCGCTTCTGCTCAGATATTCAACTAACTCCTTTTTCAGGCCAAGCTCGTCGAATGGATTGGACATTTACTTCGCTCCAGAGCCAAGTAATCCTCTTATTTTTTTCGAGTTATCAACTGGCAACTGAGCAAGATATTTTTGTAAAGCCGCAGCGGAATCTGTCTTCTTGGCTAAAGCCACGAGCAAGGCGGGAAGAAGAGTCACCATGTTTCCTAACGGAATAAATTGTTCCCGATCGGCTTTAGTAGGATCAATCAAGGTTCGTTGCCGTGCGTACATTTGCGGTTGGCAGCCAACAAAGTAAAAGCCATCACTGACAGTTTTAAGTGCTTCAAAAGCTCGTTGATAATCTACACCCCTTTTACAAGGTCTATCCATCATGCCATGCGGAACAGAATCACCAATAAGAACGATAGCACGTCTACGATGGGCGCTGTCAATAGGAATATATTGAGCCAACGCCCAAGCTAAACATTCATATGCTTCCGGTTCATCTCCGCCATCGGTCATTACGATGCCATCAATGGCACCACGAACTTCATCTCGATTTTTGCTGAGAGCATACAGTTGCAACATATTTTTGCCATCGCAGTGATCGCCAACGCCATTCATGGAAAGGCGAATGTCCGATTTGCCATCAAGCAGAGCATCAGTGACTGTACCAATATTTTCGCGAACGGTGGAAATGTAGGATTCCATACTCCCGGTGGTGTCAAAGGCAAGATACACATCCAGTCCTGATTTGGGCGTCTCCAGAACCCGTCGGGCAGTATCTAGATAAGTAGTTGTACCTGAGGGAGGCAGTGCTCTGGCAGGAGCGGAAGCCGTTAATTCTCGTGCGCGTTTTAATAGGGTGTCATTCATCGTGGTAAACCCCCCCGGGAATAGGTAATGAGGGGGGTAAAAATGGAGAGTTATTTATAAACATTTCGCCTATTAGTACTCCAGAGTAATTAACATATTCCGTGCGCCTCGATATGCTCATTCTTAAGAGTGTAAACCTCATCGACAATATAGAGAGAACCCTGAATAACTATTTTTTCTAAGGATTACCTCATTTGAGAATGCCGTACCCGATTAACCTAAATCTGTCCCCCACCCTTCGGGAAATAGTGATCCGATCCCCGGTATACGCACAAATCGGCTTTTTCAAGACGCAGGTCGTGTTTTTCTTGGACGGATCAACCACCACGCCGACCGTGGCAGAAGCATTGACATTGAGCATGAGCATTTCATTTTTCGCCAGAGGCTTGACTTCCATTTCTTCTTTCGTGCCCACGACGCGCTCCAGGAGATTGGTATCCAGTGTTATCTGAGTATGCACCGATGGCAATTTTCCGGGAAGGCCGACAATGGAGCCGGCGAGACTGTCCGCCTTGACGATATTCGGATCAAGGGTCGTGCCGATGGCCATGCTGCCTCCGGGTGTGATTTCAGGAACAGCAGTACCGCCAGAAAATATCTGCATGATTTTTGTTTTGAGCGGCTTCCAGACGGTTTTATTCTTTTCTTCCACGGAATACCCAGGAAGGACTTCTATTTCATCGTCAATTTTAAATCGGCCTTGCTGGACGGTTCCGCCAAGAACGCCGCCGACCATTTTTTGCGGCTTTGTTCCCGGCTTGTTGACGTCAAAGGAACGGGCGATGAGCATCAAGGGGTCTTTATGCAAATCCCGTGTCGGCGTGGGAAAGTATTCTTGAATGGCTTTGAGCAGCATGTCGATGTTCGCGTTGGCACGGGCAGAAATAGGGATGACGGGCGCATTTTTGTATTCAGTATTCGCCAGAAATTCCCGAATTTGGCGGTAATTTTCCAACGCTTCTTCACTGGTTACGAGATCAATCTTGTTTTGAATGATGATGACCTTTTTAATGCCGGAGATTTGCAGGGCGACCAGATGCTCGCGTGTTTGCGGCTGAGGACACTTTTCATTCGCGGCGACAAGAAGGAGAGCGCCATCAACGATGGCAGCGCCGCTTAACATCGTGGCCATCAACGATTCGTGGCCGGGAGCATCAACCAGTGAGATTTTTCGCTGCGGGATTGCTGCTTCGTTGCATTTGATGCATTTTTCTTTTGAGGTATAAAAATTACATTTAGGACAATAGTAAATGGTGAAATCAGCATAGCCCAGGCGGATGGTGATGCCTTTTTTGAGTTCTTCCGAATGCGTGTCAGTCCATTTCCCGGTAAGGCGTTCCGTCAACGTGGTCTTGCCGTGATCGACATGGCCGACCATGCAGATATTTAACTCCGGCTGGGCAGGAAGCACGCGGATTTCTGTTTTGGTCGCCGGTTTAATATCAGTTTTAATTTCTGGTTTGATCTCAGTTTCTTTTTTAGATTTTTTGGGAGATTTTTTTACGTCGTCGCTGCCTTCGGTGATTTTCTTCTTTCCCATGACGTGCTTAAACTGGAGTTTATTTATAAAGGTTTATGTGACGCTCAGCTATTTCCATAAAGTATTCATAACATCTACAATTAGATCAAAAGATGAACCTTTTCCTCTATTGCAGCAAGCATTTTTACCCTCTGCTGCCGCCGATTATTACTGCATTAGAAAAACAGGGGCATGGGATCACAGTGCCAAACAGTTATAATGAACCATTCAAAGAAGAGGAGATGAAAAAGCTTGGAAGAGAAGAACATCTCCGCTGGAAATCTGCCATGATGCGCCTTCAGGAGTCAAAAATTCGCGCCAACGATGCCATTTTAGTATGCAATTTTGAAAAAACGACCAGCCCAATTCTATCGGCGGAGCGACGTTCCTGGAAATATTCAAAGCCTGGGAACTCGGGAAAAAGATTTTCTCTATTATCTGATTCCAGACAGTATTTTCAAAGATGAGTTAGTAGGAATGAATCCGATTATTATTGAAGGTGATTTGAAAAAAGTAAAATGAAATTACCCCCTTCTCCACACCTTCTTCGCCTTCCTTTTGACTTTCCGGATGGTGCTTGGCTTGGCCACGCCGGACTTGGAAATCGCTTTCTCAAAATTCCGGCTGACCACGTGCAGCACTTCCATACTGGCTTTCCGTGAGCTGTGCACTAATTCCTTGGCCAGCTTTTTGCTGGCGGCATCGTCTAGATTCAATTCCGATTTTATTCTGCCGGCAACTCGTCTGGCCTGTTCTAACGTCAACAGACCAAGGCCGTATCCTGCCTTCACCGCTTTTTTAATTGCCTTTTCCATCTTTATTCGCCTCCATATTTTTTATGAAAAATGATAAGATAAAGCACCAGGAGTATGGCCGCAGCGAACAAGGCCAGGCTTAACGGCACGCCGAAAAAGGCAGTCCTGCCTTCCTGATAAAAGAAGAATGAAGAAGCGATCAATAATCCGGCGGTAATGATCCCCAGCGCCCAACGACGGGAGATGTATTCCATCTCTTCTTCAATCTGATGAAGCTGGCCGATGCTGACTTCATGCGGCTCATTGCGTTCCAGCCGATCCATGATTTTCAGGACGTGCTCCGGCAATTCTTCCAGCAGTTGCTTGTGCTGGCCCGCAACATACAACACTTTGCTGGCAATTTTGCGCGGAGAATAATTTTCCTGAAGATAGCGCTGGGCAAATTGCTGCAATCCGTTACCAATATTAAATTGCGGATGCAGTTTTAATCCCAGCCCCTCCGCCTGATAGATGGCTTTGGCGATTAAGACATGATTAGCATCGAAGATGACATTATATTTTGCACCGAGAGAGATGATTTTATATAATCCGCGGCCGATGCTCTCTTCTTCGATGGAACGATAATAGACCGCCTGCAGGATGGGAATGGCCTCCTGCTTGAAGGCATTCACCTCGGCGTGATGGATATCTCGGGCCAGGGAAAGGATGATATCGACCGTCTTCTCCGCATCTTTCTCAGGGATGGATTGGATGAATTTGATTATTTTTTTTCGGTCAGCAGTGGTTAATTCGCCGACGATGCCGTAATCCAGAAACACCAGACGGCCATTTTTCTGGATGAAAATATTAGCCGGATGCGGATCGGCATGAAAAAAACCGTGGATGAGCGCCTGGTTGAGAATGGAGAAAAAATAGGCAGTGGCGATTTTCTTGCGGTCAAGATGATAACGCTGGAGAGCTTTGATATCGTCCAGTTTGACACCGGAAATATATTCCATCGTCAAGACGCGGCGGGAGGAATGATTCGGATAGATTTTGGGCACATAGACGTGATCTTCGACAATCTCATGAAGACGGGCGGCATGCGTCGCTTCGATCTCAAAGTTAAGCTCTTTTCTCGTCCACAGGGCAAATTCTTTGACGACATCGACGGGGCGATAATTGCTGATGGCCGGAGCGTGCTTCTCCAGAGAATGGGCCAGATAGAAAAGGATATCCAAGTCTTTATCAATAATTTCTTTGATGTTTGGCCGCTGGACTTTTACAGCAACCGTCTGGCCGTTTTTAAGGACGGCTTTATGGACCTGCGCGATAGAAGCTGAGGCGATGGGTTTCTGATCAAATGAGCGGAAGATCCGGGAAATCGGCTGATGAAAGTCGTCTTCGATGATTTTTTTGACCTGGCTATAGGCAAACGCCGGTACTCTATCCTGCAGTTTTTCAAACTCCTTGCTGAATTCAGAGGGGACTAAATCCGGACGGACGGAGAGCAGCTGGCCAAGTTTGGTGAACGTCGGGCCGAGGCGTTCAAAGGCTTTTCGCAATTGCTGGGCCTGAAGTTCCTTATTGTTCGAAGCAAATTGCGGCTGAAGGCGTTTTTTCCAGGGAAGGTGAGAGCGCAGTCTTGCCTTGGCAACATAATAACCAAAGCCCTCTTCAACAAAGACGAGAAGAATCTTCTGTAATCGTGCGATGTCTTTGATGTCTTTCTGGATGTGCAGCATGATGGCCTCTTTTAGACTGAAGGGAAGAAGAAGTTTATAAATGTATTTTCAGCAATCTTTAAAAATACGCCACTATTCTGCAATTCCCTGGCCCTGTAGCACAGCCTGGTAGTGCGCACGAGTTCGTTACCATAGCGTTTTGAACTGCGAAACTGATATACCAAGTGGTGCTAGGCATCGTGAGGTCCGGAGTTCAAATCTCCGCGGGGCCACTTTTTACCATTGCTCCATCACTTCTAGAATGACATCGTAAAAAATATAGTGGAAGGGAAACCCATCGGCCTGACGGTGGAATCAGGCTTACTCCTGCGCTTTTAAGTCATTATACTGAAGGGCATAAATAATCAAACCTATTTGTTATGCCCTTCATATATAGTGGCGAAATTATTTGTTCGAATATTAATGGCCGCCACTATATATGTTTCTGAATTATATTTCGCTGTCTACAAATCTTTAAATAGGGCATCTTATTTTTCCAGTTATCATTTCAAAATACTAACGAGGGGGTGTGTTTATCATGAAAAAAGTCTGGGTGTGTACTGCTCTGGTAATGGTGTTATTTGTCATTGGCTGTGTAGATTATAAAGCCTACGATCTTCCGAAAGAGACGAAAGAAGATGCGGATTTAGTGACCGAGATTGCTGATCTTGAAAAGCAATTGGCCGCAGAAGAAAAAACAGCTAATGAAGCGCCAGTAGTTAAGGAAGAAGCTAAAGTTAAGGAAGAGCCGAAAGAAGCGGCGCCTCCAACAGCAGCGCCTAAAGAAGAAGCGACTTCAGCGTCAACTCCAAAAGAAGAAGTCAAAGAGATAAAAACGGAAGTCGCCCTCCCAGTAATGCAGGAAGATACTTCTCTTCAGACTGTCACCGTGAAAGAAAACGAGATGATCCGGCTGAAAGTGGACGTCAAAGATCCGGATGACGATCCCGTCACCTACACTTTCAGCAAGCCTTTAGGCCAGAAAGGAGAATGGAAAACAGAATACGGTGACGCCGGAGAATATCTGGTAACCTTAACTGCCACTGATGGAAAATTAACCTCGACGAAGAAAATGAAAATCGTGGTACAGCGCGTGAACGTGCCTCCGGTAATTGAACCGACAGTTGATTTTGCAGTACAGGAAGGAGACGTGGTAAAATTCACGCCAAAAGTACGAGATCCCAATAAAGATAGTATTACCATAACGGTAAGCGATCCACTGAAAACCGGAACATGGAAAACTGACCACACCAGTGCCGGCGATTACCGGATCAAAGTAGAAGCCAGTGACGGCGAGCTGAAATCAGCACAGGAATTTAAAATCATGGTGAAAGATGTAAATGTCCTGCCGGTCATGAGCAATGCGAAGGACCTTACGGTCAATGAAGGCCAGACGGTCCGGCTGGAACCAAAGGTCAGCGATCTGGATGAAAAAGACAGGCTGGTGGTAACCATCAGTGAACCTGTGGGCAATGATGGCGTCTGGCAGACTTCCTTTATGGATCATGGCCAGTACAGCGTCAATGTGAGCGTGAGTGACGGCAAAGATACCATCTCCCGAAAGGTAAAGATAACTGTGTTGGATATCAACATGCCCCCAGAGATCATGGAGATAGCCCTATCTTAATTTTTTTTTATTTTAAATATAAACTATGAAACACCCTGAAACAGTATAAACCATGAAACAGCTGGTTATTTTTTGTTTGGTATTGTTGCTGATACTAAGCAGCGCTCAGGCCATCAAGACGTTTCATGCGCAGGAAACAGATTTCGTGAAGATACGTATCCAGGCCACTGATCCAGATAAGGATCAAATCATCTATCATTATTCTGCGCCATTGAACGAGCGAGGAGAATGGCACACCGGATACAGCGACGCCGGAGAATATTTTGTAAATATTACTGCCTCTGACGGCAAATCGCAGACCGTGCAGGTCATCCGTCTGGTTGTCAGAGAGAAAAACCGGCCGCCGGTGCTCACCGCCAGACGTATCAGTGTTAAAGAGAGCCAGACCGCTAACATTAAGGATCTTATCGTTGATCCTGATGGTGATTTACTCACTTTCATCTTTAGCCAGCCATTAAGCAGCGATGGAAGCTGGAAAACAGGATTTGACAACGAAGGAAGATATCTGGTCACCTTTACCGCATCGGATGGACAGGATACCACCGAAGGGAAAGTAGAGATAGTGGTGCATCATACCAACCAACAGCCAGAGATCACAAAAGATTTTGCTGAGGAAGAGAGCGTAAGTGTGAGAGAGGGTGAAAAACTTAACTTTTTTGTAGAAGCAGAAGACCGCGATGGAGACAAGCTGAGATACACCTGGCTGCTGGATGGTATCATCATCAGTAAAAAAAACAAAGGAAGCCAGACGTTTAATTTTGAAAGTGAGGGCAGCCATGAATTAGCCGTCATTGTCAGTGATGGGGCCGCGGAAGCAAAACAACAATGGGTGCTGGAAGTCAAGCACGGCAACAGAGCACCGTCATTCAAGCTGCTGCCCATTACCGTGCAGGAAGGAGACAGAGTTGCCTTTGATCTTCCCCAAACAGACCAGGATGGGGATAACGTGACTTATTCTGCTGGTGCGCCATTTAATGCCACGCTGGAATGGAAGACAGACTATGATGATGCCGGTGTGCATGCCATTGAAGTGACAGCTTCAGATGGGGAATCACAGAGCCAGGCCAAGGCGGTGATTACAATTTTAGAAACCGATCAGCCGCCACTGCTGAATCTTCCCGAAAGCATCACGCTGAAAGAAGGAGAATTGCTGAGTTGGGCCGTGCCTCGTTCTGATCCTGACGGTGATAACATCACCTTAACTATGCCGAATGTGCCGGAAGGAGCATCGTTTGATGGCAACGTATTGCAGTGGACACCCAGCTTTGACTTACTGAAGCGCAGATTTGGCATCATGAGCACGATACTGAATGGATTGCGTCTGGAACAATATATGCTGGGGCAGAAAGAATTTCCCCTTTCGGTGACGGCTTGCGGGAAACAATTATGCACCGCCAAAGAGACCAAGATCGTGGTCTATAATTCCAATCGGCCGCCAGTGGTCACACCGATTGCCGATGTCAACCTGACGGAAACACAGCAGTTGAAGATTCACGCTGCGGCAGAAGATCCCGATGGCGACGTGATTCGATATTCATATAGTTCTCCGCTGGACAAGAATAAGGGATCATGGAAAACAGATTATAATGATGCCGGAGAGTATGAGGTGAATATTACCGCCAGCGATGGTTTTGCCGCAAGTTCAACTCCGGTGAAAATCCAGGTGGAGCAGCAGAATCGTCCGCCGACGATTGAGGTGGCAGATGAAGTGACTGCTCTGGAAGGAAAAGAAGTAACCATTCCGGTGAAAGCGAGCGATCCCGATAATGAGAGCTTGATGCTCTGGGTAGAGTATCTTCCCAGGGGCGCATCATTTAATAATAACGTCTTTCGCTGGACGCCGCCGTTTGACACGGTCGTCAATAAAAGCGGGCAGGTCGTGGTCTGGCTGCCGTTCACGGTTTTTGATGATCAGCTGAAAACAGTCCATCCGGTGAAAGTTATCGTCAAAGATGTCAACCAGAAGCCCGAGATGGTGCAATTTGGACCAAAAGATGATGCCGTTTTGGCCGCGAATGAACCAGCTGTGTTTTACGTCGCCGTTGATGATAAAGACGGAGACAATGTGACCTATTCCTGGAATTTCGGATTAGGCGATGATACAATAAAAGGGGTCAATGCTGTGCAACGAACGTTTGTCACGCCGGGAGAGAAGAAAGTGAAAGTGGTGGTGAGTGACGGACGTGAAGAAGTGGAGAAGATATGGAAGGTGAAAGTTCTAGAGGAAGAAGTGATGGAAGAGATAATAGAAGAAGAGCCGCCGATGACGGTGAAAGTGTTTGTGGTGGAAGGGTAAGAGACAATGGTCAATTGTCGTCATCTCCCTTTTTTAAGTCGTTTAATCTCTTCTGAGGGTAACTTGTTTTGACCACCTGTAAGCTCATCTTGTGTCTCACCAAACAATTTTTCCTTCGGCTTTTTGACTCCATCCTTAAGAGATGACGATCACTAACCAATATCTAACCATCGACACCTTTAAATACTAGTAATTCTTTAGCCCGACGTGAAAGAGGTGCTGACTCGTGCGAAAATTGCTATTCCTATGCTCATTGGTGCTTGTTCTGGGGGCGCTTGCTGCAGTAGCTGAATCAGCTGAAATAAATGTTACGGTTATTGATAATGCGTTCCGCATCGGACAGGAGGGCAAATTCAACGTCAGCATCACCAATCTGGCAAAAGAAATCCAGCGATTTTCTCTCTATTCTTTACAGGCTGGCCAAGGCTGGACGGTTGACCCTTCTCCACCGAAAGACAGGATTATTGAAGTTGCTCCTAAAGAAACATATTACACCACCATCCGCGTGCGTGCGTTAGAGAATTTTGCACCGGGAATTTATACACTCAATCTGGACGTGGCGAGCGATCTCGGAGAAAAGCAGACTAAGCTATTGAAAATATATCTCAGTCCGGAACAGCCGTACGATTATCTGCCGGCAATAAAAGTGGCGGTGGATATGAATGATAAGGTTGATCCACGAGAGCCAGTTTCGATCAAATTACTATTGGAGAATCGTAACCCGCTTGATCTGGCGAATCTGGTCATAAAAGTGCAAAGTGATATTCCTGAGTTCGCAAAAGAGGCGGTCATCGATCTTCCCCCTTTAGAAAAAAAAACAGTGGAATTCAGCGTCATACCAAATCGCTTCCAGCAGCCGAAAGATTATGTGCTCTTTTTTGTGTTCCTGCGAGCAGGCCAGCCAGTGAAAGTGGTCGAGAAGAAAATAGAGATAGTAGCACTGATGCCGGCGTTCAAGACTGACGTTACGGAAGTAGGGAAATATTTTAAAATATTTAAAGAAGTGACTATCACGAACGAAGGGAATGTATTAAATACGCAGAAAGCGCGTGCGCCTCTTACCCGATGGGAATCCTATTTCACCTATGGAGAAGGCGATGTGGTCACTTTTAACGATGCAAAATATGTAGAGTGGGAACTCACCTTGGGACCGGGAGAAGCAACGACAAAACACTTCATTACCAATCTACGCATTCCATTATATGTGTTGATTTTCCTGCTCTTGTTCACTGCGTTTTATTTTTATGTGCTGCCGCCGATTTCCGTCTCCAAGAGCGCCGTTACCACCCAAAGCGATGAGGAAGGGGCGTTGTCGGAGATTAAAGTGGCGCTGGAAGTCAAGAATACCTCCTCTCGGCCAGTGCGCAGTGTGGCGCTTATTGATTATGTTCCGGGCATTGCCAATGTGGAGAAAATGATTGATGTAGGCACGCTCAAGCCCACAGAAGTCACCCATACTGCACGAGGGACAAAACTAGTCTGGAATATCGCTGAACTGGAGGGAAAAGAACACCGTGTGATTACCTATAAAGTAAAAGCCAAGCTGAATATCCTAGGTACTTTTAGTTTGCCTAGAGCAACGGCAGAATATGGCAAACGGAAAGGGAGAACAGGGAAAGCATATTCCAACATTTTCCGGCTCTCTACCTAATCGCTGGGAAGTGTGGTTTGCACAATAAAAACATTTATATATCAGCGCTCATATTACGACGTCAAAACAGGGTAGGGTGTGAACATGAAAGACTTTTTATTACGATTAAAGGAGAAATTTACTCAGCCGGAGCCGGTTGAGGATAATCCAGCGGATTATGTGGAGCTGGGTTCTACGGGCAATAAGGAAGAACGAGCTAAAATTCTTGTGCGGCCGTTTGTGATGGAAGAATTTGAGGATATCAAGGAAGTTCTCGATTCACTGCGGGAAGGATCAACAATTGCGCTCATCAACATCAAGCCTTTGAAGGACAAGGATTTGGTGGAACTGAAGCGGGCGATCAATAAATTACGCAAGACCTGTGAAGCGATTGAAGGTGATGTCGCTGGCTTTGGCGAAGATTATGTCGTTGCTGTTCCGTATGTTGCCAGAATCCATCGCAGTGGTCAGTCGGTGACCATGCAGGCAGCACCGGAAGCGTAAGGATATTTCTTGATATTTTATTTTTTACATTTCTTCTCAGATAGATTTAAATAACAAAAAATTCTTTTTCTCGTCATGGACTTCCAAAAGCTCGTTGACCTGTATGGAGAGTTAGAAAAGACCGCTTCCGGCAACAAGATGCGGGAAATTCTCTCTGATTTTTTTAAGAACGTTCCCGCAGAGGATATTGCCGTCATCTCGTATTTGACGCTGGGCCAGATCGCCTCTGGATTTGATGATGTGGTGATGGGCATGGCCGAAAAGTCAGTGACGAAAGCTATTGCTATGGCCTCAGGGACGGATGCCGCAAAAGTGCAGAAAATACTGCATGAAACTGGGGACATCGGATTGACGGCAGAGAAAGTATTGCAGAAGAAGCCGCAGACGTTAGTGCCTCTCGGCAAATTGACGGTACACGAATTGTTTGAAAAGCTGCATACGATAGCTGGAGCGAGTGGAACGGGATCTCAGGAACAGAAAATGGGCATCCTATCCGGACTGTTGCAGAAAACATCAGCTACAGGAGCGAAGTATATTTGCCGCATTGTTCTGGGCACGTTACGGATGGGTGTCGGCGAGATGACGGTGCTGGACAGTCTGGCAATCGCCTACACCGGATCAAAGGAAGCGAAGGAAGCCTTGGAGAAAGCGTATAACATCTGTCCGGACGTGGGCATCATTTCTGAAACGTTAGTGAAACAGGGCCTGAAAGGCATTGAAAAGATTGACGTGCATGTGGGACGCCCAATCCAGATGATGCTCGCCCAACGTGTGGATGAATTGCATGAACTGGAAGACAAGATTCCGGGGAAATGGCAGGTGGAAGGGAAATACGACGGCGAACGGGTGCAGGCGCATAAAGACAAGAAAGGAGAAATAATGCTCTTTTCCCGGCGATTGGAAAATATTACAGAGCAATTTCCGGATTTAGTCGCGGATCTGCAGAAGTATATCGAGGCTAAAGAATTCGTGATCGAAGGCGAAATCATTGCTGTGGATGCCAAAGGGAAGCAATTAGCCTTCCAGACACTGATGCAGCGGCGGCGGAAATATGATGTGGAAGAGTACATCAAAAAGGTTCCGGTGCAGTTGAAATTGTTTGACGTGCTGTATCTGAATGGGAAAGCGTGGCTGCATGTTCCACTGGAGAAGCGTGCGGAGCAAATGGAGAAATTCCTGACGAAGAATAAAACCATCGTGCTGACCGATCGCATCGTCACAGATGACGTGGAGGAGGCGAATGCGTTTTTTCATACCATGCTGAAGCAAGGTTATGAGGGGATTATGATAAAATCTTTAGCGTCGGAATATCAGGCGGGTACGCGAGGCTGGAACTGGGTGAAATGGAAGAAAGAATACGTCAAAGAGATGGCTGATACCTTTGATTTAGTGGTCGTGGGTGCGTATTACGGCCGGGGACGAAGATCGGGAACGTATGGAGCTTTATTATGTGCGGCATATAATGAAAAAGAGGATCGCTTTGACACCGTTTGTAAATTAGGCACAGGACTGACGGATGAGCAGTTGGCAGAGTTGCCCACAAAATTTGCAAAATATAAAGTTGAGCATAAGCCAGCCCGCGTGACGGTGCAGAAGGAAATGGAGCCGAATGTCTGGTTTGAGCCGAAGGTCGTGGTGGAAGTGTTGGCGGCGGAGATTACCAAGAGTCCATTTCATACGACGGGATGGGCGCTGCGTTTTCCGCGATTTGTGAAGTTTCGTGACGACAAGAAGGCTGAGCAGGCGACGACGGTGAAAGAGATTGAAGGGATGAAATAGTAATATTACAGGCATTAGGAAGCTTTAAAAGCATTTAAAAAATAGCTCTTCCAAAAGAAGTGATACCATGCTTGTATTCGGAGTAGATGTTCCTCTTGTGGAAGTGGTCGTCGGCTTAGTCATCATTTCGTTCATCCTCTTTATCGAAGCCATTGTCGTCATCATCCTTCTTCTCAAACACCAGAACAAATCCAAAGAAGTCACGGTTCTCCAGCAGCGCATGGCCGAAACGCTGCTGGACTTAAAGAAAGCAGAAGTAGATGTTTTAGATAAGTTAAGAAAAAAATAACGGTGTGATGGATGGTCCCTTGGCAGTTATTCCAGAATTTTGGCATCGCCTTAGCGCTGGGTGCACTGATTGGATTGGAAAGGGAATATGCCCGATATAAAAGAATCGGACATGCGTATGCTGGCATTCGCACCTTTCCGCTTATTTCTTTATTTGGGGCATTATGTGCGTATCTCAGTGATGTCCTTTCACCTTGGATTCTGCTCGCCGGGATGCTGTTGGTCGGAGGAGTAATTCTTATTGCCTATTTTTCTGTGGCTTCCCACCAGCGAAAATACGTCGGCGCAACGAGTGAGATGGCTGGCTTTCTCGCCTTTTTTATCGGCGTTCTGGCCTATCGGGGAGAATTTTTATTTGCGACGATTACGACGGTCGTGATTGCCAGTATTCTGTATTTGCGATCCATATTGCATAATGTCGCCAAGCACCTGAAGCCGGAAGAGATGGCCGACACCTTGAAATTTGCGATAATTGCGTTTGTGATACTTCCCTTATTGCCGAATAGGTGGTATGGTCCATGGGAAGGATTATTTAATCCGTATATCCTCTGGCTGATGGTGGTATTTATCTCTGGGATTTCGTTTATTGGCTACCTTTTGATGAAGTGGCTTGGTGAACGCGGGATTACATGGAGCGGCATTGTGGGTGGTATAGTGAGCAGTATGGCGGTGACACTTAGCTTTACTCATCGCAGTAAAAAGGAAAAAACGATCTATCGCTCGCTGGCTTTGGGAGTGATTTTAGCGAATGGCATTATGTTTCTGCGGATCTTAGTGGAAGTGCTGGTGCTTAATCGCACTTTATTTGTGCACCTGCTGTTTCCCCTGCTGTTATTGGCTGTGAGTACGGCTGGATTTTCGTATTTTCTCTGGCGGCAAGCAAAAAAAGTGAAAGGGAAAGTGAAATTAGGTTCGCCTTTCACACTCCTGCCCGCACTGAAATTCGCCGGCATTTTTGCGCTGACCTTGGTCTTGATCAAAATTGCCAAAGTCTATCTTTCCTCGCAGGGAGTATACGTTGTCAGCTTTGTTTCCGGATTGGCGGATGTGGATGCGATCGCGGTTGGCTTGGCGCAACTGGGAGGAGCAGACATTGCGTTGGACGTCGCCCGTAATGGCATTGTGATAGCTGCTTTGGCCAACATTGCGACGAAGGGGATGATTGCGTACTGGTTTGGCGGGAAGGAATTCGGAAAGATTATTTTACGTTTTTATATCGGACTGGTGGCGCTGGGATTGGCAATGGTGCTATTGCTGTGATTTAGCAAACTCAAGAACAAAGCACTCACACTGTAATTGTTGCCTCTTGAAGCCAAAGTAGTCTCAAGGCCAGGGGTATGAGTTTAGCTACGCTGTTTTACAGGAACAGAACCAATTTCCATTGATATAGCTAATGTCTCAAATGTTGCGAGCGCCTACAATTAGTACTCTGACAATTTAATTACTGCCATAAAACGATGTTTCTATGACGCGGATCATGTAAAAAAGCGGGAGGAATATTATCAAGAAAAAAACTCCTCTTTTATTTAAACTTCACTCGTATCGTAATTGCCTCCTCATCAAACTAACCTTCCTTAACTTCAAGAACATACTCCAAAAAGAGAGTATGAAAAATACGGTAAGTCGCCCTTTCTGGCTTATTTAAGATCCCTTTTCTTAACAGTTCTAAAATATACGGAGAAAGATAAGAACCCGTCTCTTTAGACCATTTTATTGCTTCTTTTAGAGTAAACTCATTCTTTTTGGAGTTTTTGCATATGGCAATTAAAATTTCTTTAGCTTTTTTGCTCAGGGGATGGAACATCGGAGAAAAGAAATCTTTGGCTAAATGGCTTTTTATTTTTAACGCTGTCCGTTCAATTAGGGTAGAATCGATTAAAGAGTCCTTCTCTCCTAATGAATCAAAAATGAGATAACACATAGCCACAAAGACGTAAGGGTGACCCTCGCTCTTCTCTACGATATAATTAACCGTTTCATCGGTTATCTCTACGTTCTCTGTTTTTAATTTCCGTTCAAGATATTCTTTCATCTCTTGCCGGCTTAAAGATTTGAGCCTTTGGGTTGGGAAAAAACGATTTAAAGGGGAAAAAGATTCCGACATCCTTTCCGGAAAATTGAGTTTGCCTGCCAGCACTACCATATAATTAGCTTCAGAAGAGATTCTCTGAAACACCTCTCTAAGAAAAGTCAATGCTCCAGAAACTTTTTCCAGAGATTCAGCCTCATCGATGAGTAAAACAATAGCTTTAAAATCTGGTTTAGCTTCCTCCCAAAGTTTAATTAACTTTTGCCGGAATAGTTCCTGTGCAACCTGCTTTTTTTCTAAAGTTAAAGTGAAATCATTCCAACCCAAAGTTGGTTTAAATGCTTTGATCCATTCACCCAAACTCTCCAGATTTTTTTTGCTCAAAATTTCACTTTTAATATTCAAAGCAATAAAATCACATAAATCTATGATGTCTTTAACATTACTTTCATAATTTGATAATCTAACGACCAGACAAGAATTTTCTTTCGCTATCTGTTCAAATTTCATGAGCAAAGAAGTTTTTCCCATTCCCCGATTGCCGGTCACAGAGAGATTCATGGGAGAGTTATGCATCGTTTGAACCAAAAATTTTTCAAAAGTTATAATTTCTGGTTCACGACCTACAAAAAAATCCGGTCTGGCCGGCTGTTGGGGGTTGAAGGGATTAAATCTCATGATAGGCCTAAAAAATCTAAAGGATATATAAACATTACTATATTCCATATATTTCTTCTATTACCGTAAGTCGAACAGGCCTTTTGCTCTGGCTTAAAATCATATATGCCTAGCTCATTCGTGGCTTGGCTCTTCTCGTTCTACTCATACCTCAACGCCTCCACCGGCTTTAACTTCGCGGCCTGATACGCTGGCAGAATACCGGACAGAAGCCCTAACACCAAGGCAAACAACAAGCCGAACAACAAGACTGAAATCTCTATCTTCACTAACAGCAAAAATCCCGCTCCTTTGGAAAAAGAACCTAACGCCAATGCGCCAGCCGTTCCTAGTGCCGATCCCAATAAGCCACCCACCAGCCCGATCAATCCTGATTCCATTAAAAATATCTGTAAGATATCCGAATTCCGGGCGCCAATCGCTTTCATGATGCCAATTTCTTTGGTGCGCTCCAACACACTGGTATACATGGAATTCATGATCCCGATCGCTCCTACCAGCAACGAAATGGCAGCAATGCCGACTAACACCACCTGCATCACTCCCAGCACCTGATTGATCTGCTCCAAGATTTGCGTGGCCGTCAACACCTGAAAATTAGTATCTCCTCTTTTCCGCTCTAATTCCCGTTCGATCTTATGCTGCAAGGAAGGAATATCTGCACCAGATTTTACTTGGGCAATGATAGTATCGACCCGTTCTGGCTCATTGAATATTTCCCGTGCTGTTTCTAACGGGATAGCAATCTGATTGTCATCATGATCATTTCCTATCTCTTTCATGATGCCGATAATCTTAAAGTTGACCTTATTGATGATGATTTTATTGCCCACTCCCATTTCTTTGCCAAACATATCAGCGGCTACTCTTGAACCGATCAGAGCGACGTGGGTATCACCTTCTTGAATCATCTTACCTCTGTCTAATTCGATGCCGGTGTCAGCATAAAAATCCCGATACTGTTCGGCCGGAAGAGCTCCGATTAATGTAAATCCAGTCTCTCCATGAAATCCCACTTCTGCACTCCGGAATAATCCCGGGACGACATACTTGAATCCGGAAATCTTTTGGATGGTGTCTACGTCTTCTGTTGTCAATCCCTGTGACATTGTTCCCGGGCCTTGGAATCCTTTGGCAGAAATGATGATCCTGTTGGCGCCGAATTGCTCAAACTGCTGTTGAATCGTGCTTTCCAAACTTCTGGACACGGTAATCAGTGAGATGATTGCCGCGACGCCGATGATAATACCTACTACCGTCAGCCAGGAACGTAATTTTCGGTGGCGGATGCTATGCACCGCAATCAGAACGTGATCAAGATTCATGTTTTCGTTTCTTCTTTGCTTTCTTGTAGATGAGGAAAAGACCGCCTACGACCACGATTACAGCCACTATCGGCAGGATCATGCTGGGGGGCTTTCCCAGACCAAGACGATTCACTTCCTCTTCGGTATAGACCGATAATTGCAGCAGTTTAGATTCTACAATCTGACGGTTAGTATTATCCCGATATTCCAGATAGACGGTCATCACCGGGTCGTCTATTTTGGGAATGATGGTAAACTCTTCTGTTTCGAAATCACCGACATCCACATCTCCGATATAGACTGAGTTTGGAGAAATGACTGTATACAAAGGGCTTCCTGGCAAGGTCACTTTCAGAAAATGCATGGCGCTTAATCCATTGTTCACAAATTTCAGCGTGATTTTGCCTTGATGATTCACGGTAAGTATTTCTGCATCGCCGAGCAGCACATCGACGTGAGCTGAGGAGATAACTTCCAGGCTGATGAACGCCGTTCGGCTGGTGCCATTATACGTCATGATGACAGGAATTTTATAGATGGATGGTTCAGCGCTCGGTAAGGCTTTCAGCGTAAACAGAATCTTTTCTTCCCGATGGTCGCGGAGCTCATCCAAGCCTTTTTCCGTCGAAGAGTCCACTGGCGCAAAGGGCATCTGCGTCAGGTCCAGGCTGACGATGATATTCTCAACATCGTCATCGCCGGCATTTTCCAGCATCAGCTCTACGGTGATATCATTTCCCGGCAGCACCTGCGAAGGCGTCGCCGTGAAAGATTTGACGACGATCTGCGCGCTGACCAGCGGCAGCAAGAGTGCTGCCATCAGTATGGCTATGAATATTGTTGATTTCATGATTATCCTCCCATAATTTGTCCGTCTTTCATCCTGATGACTTTGTTTGCTAATTTGGTTAACGCCGGATTATGTGTCACTAAAATAATGGTCTTGCCCTGCCGGTGAAAACTGCTCAAGAGCTTCATGATTTCCTCTCCGGTTTTGGTATCCAGATTTCCAGTGGGTTCATCCGCCAAAATGATTTCCGGGTCATTGATCAGCGCCCGGGCAATCGCTACCCGTTGCCGTTGTCCTCCACTCAATTGATTCGGCAGATGATACATCCTGTCGGCTAAGCCTACCTGCTCCAAGAGCTTTTTCGCTTTTTTATTGCGGGCAGACTTGGGGATATGCTGAAACAGCATCGGCAAGGCGACATTATCCAACGCATGCAGGCTGGGAATCAAATTAAACGTCTGGAAAATAAATCCGATCTGTTTACCTCGGATCTGGGCTAAGTCACTTTCCGAGAGATGCTGGATGTTATGGCTGCCCAAATGGATCGTGCCTTTCGTGGCTGTGTCGAGGCAGCCGATGAGATTCATCACAGTACTTTTACCCGAACCACTGGGCCCGATCAAGGCTACGAAATCGCCTTGGTTGATCTCCAAAGAAATGCCATCGATGGCCGGCACTTCCACATCCTCTAAAGAATAGATCTTATACACGTCCTGAAGTTTGATAAGGGCCGACATAGATAGTGCAGGATACACGATTCTTTATAAAGATTTCTCCTGAGAGTATTGTAAAGTAGTGACATGAGAAAGATTTAAGAAAAGTGCGCCAGAAATCTAGGTCGCTCAGCGCTCATCATGCTGAGCGGGCGACCGCACTTTAGGGCGGAGTTGAATGGCGCAATTCTTTTTAGTGTAGTTCATATGCTTCCCTTGGCAAAGTGATGTTCTTCGGAGGGAAACAAAATGAACGTCTACAAACAGAATAGGCATGCCCATTCTGTGGGTTGGAGTACTTGGCACTTTGAATGGGTCACCAAGTATCGCTATAAGATATTTACCAAAGAGAAACTTAAAAATGTTTGTCTTATAGCAATCCAAGAAGCCGCAAAAAGAGGCAAGATTGGTATTTTGGAAATGGAGGTGGACATTGATCATGTTCATGTCGTTGCCTCTTTACCAATGACTATGTCTCCTGCTAAAGCTTTATTTCTTCTCAAAGGCTTTAGCTCGCGGTTGATCTTTGCGCAAATACCGAAGCTCCGCTATCGGTATCCAAAAGGTCATCTGTGGAGTCCAGGAAAGTTTGCTGCGTCGGTTGGTCATATAACACTAGAAAACGCGAAGAAGTATTTGGAAGAACATCACGCCAAAGCTTTACTCCTCCAAGTTGGAATCCTCGCCCCGTAGTGAAGCGGAGGGGTCGCCCGAAGGGCGAGGCTTTAGCCCGAGGAGGACGTCAATTCCATACGTTTTCCTAAAAATATTTAAATTGCATTTTTTATTGGTCCAGATGATGCTTACAATCAATAACCATGGCCACAATACTTAAACTACT
>JACPND010000022.1 GCA_016185625.1 Candidatus Woesearchaeota archaeon
ATACCAAGGCAAATCAAGATTCAATTCACGACCCTAGGAGAAGCGGTCAAGGAACAAGAGTTCAAGGTAGAGAAGAAGGCTTTTTCCGGCACCGCCATCGACCTCGACACGGAACAGAACACCATGGACATGTATGCTATCTTCGTGCCCGAAGAATTGACTCAGAAATTAGAGCAGGCCTATGCTGGCGGAGGGATTACCGGCGCAGCCGTCGTTCAACCGGCAGAGCAGGGAGAATACCTGCTGGAACTAAGCCTGGACAAGAAGGAAACTCCTAAACCAAAAGAACGACGCTTCCCCTTCCGCTTCCTGATGCTGCCCAGTGGGGAATCCGCCTTCGCGGACCTGTACGGACCGTACAAACTAAAAGAAGGACAGTCTTTCATCTTCGCCCAGCAGTTCAAATACGATCCGAAAGTCTATACGGGCGAATACGAAATCAAGACCAAAATCTATCGTGACAATAACGTACTGGTAGAAAACGAATTCCCAGTGATGTTAGGAGCAGAACTCCCGCCTGAACAACAGGTTCCGCTCGTCCTGCCCCAACCCGTAGAAGAAGCTCTCTCCTTATTGAAACGCAGCTATCAGATTCTGGGGCTCTGGATTGTTCCGGCCGTTCTTATTTTCCTTGGTATACTTGTTGGCGGGTTCGTGTTCATCAGAAGGCATTAGGAGGCTTTAAAAGTATTTAAAAAATAGCCCTTCCAAAAGAAGTGATGCCATGCTCGTATTCGGAGTAGATGTTCCTCTTGTGGAAGTGGTCGTCGGCTTAGTCATCATTTCATTCATCCTCTTTATCGAAGCCATCGTCATCATCATCCTTCTTCTCAAACACCAGAACAAATCCAAAGAAGTCACGGTTCTGCAGCAGCGCATGGCCGAAACACTGCTGGACTTAAAGCGTGCAGAAGTAGATGTCTTAGATAAGGTTAGGAGAAGATAATAGGAAATCAACGTTGTCTGAACCCGTACTATGGCTTTGCTTCAGCGACACACGAAACGAAGAAACTACTTCGTTTGTGCACCAATGTAGCAACGACCACATTTTGTGTCTTGGCGCTACTATCATCCCAAAACGGATAGTGCCCCTTTGGAGCTACCAAAACTTCCCCAATCCCGTCTGGCTGCTCTCTTTAAAGACATCCTCTTCACCATACCCAAACACCCCAAAGATGCTCGAGACCGCCGGCATCAACTGATGGCTGACATAATATTCCGCATCGTACTCGCCTTCTTTCAATTCATCCGGCAGCTTTACCCGGTCTCTGATCAATCCCGTCCCTTTCGTAATCACATATTCAACAACTGTTCCCGGCAGAACCTTCACTCCCCGCTGCAATAATCGCTGCGCGGCGGCGACATGCGGGCCAACGGCGGCATATTCACGGAGATCTTTGGTGATTTGCGTTTTAAGGATAACTTTGGCAATAGGGATGGTGCCTTTCCGCAATTCTTTGATGGTCTCGCGAACATACTGCAAAGCTTCTTCAGTCTTATCGTTCAGCACCAATCGCAATACCTGCTGCTGCACTTCTTTCCCGATCAGCGACCAATTTCGCCGCACTGTCTCAAAGCCGGTTATCTTCAATTTTCCATCTTTCGATATCAGGGCATAGCGTTTCTTTGCTCCTTTCTCGCTGCCTTTCTGCGCCACAAAAATGCCTCGCGGATAATAATTCTCAAATTCTAATTCCATCTGGCCGGGCAGGGAAGCATTAACCTCATGCATGAAATTCAGGGCATCGTCTAATTTCTGTTCTCCCAGCAGCACAAAACAAGAGTCGGTATCTGCATAAATCACCCTGAATCCTTTTGCTTCTGCTTTTCCCATTGTTGTCCTGATATAATTCCGCGCATATGCCGTCGTTGAGGCTGCACATTCCAAGCAGTACCATCGTGCGCCGAAAAATCCCAGATATCCATAAAATGAATTGGCTAAAATCTTCAGCGCATAACTTCGTGATTCCAGCATCTGGGTATTTTCTCCGCGTGCTTTCATTTCTTTCACCAGCTTCTTCATCTCTGCTCTCCTTTCAATCAACTGCCCCAGAACCGTCGGCAGAAATTTCTTCTCCCGTGAACAGAACCAGTAATCCTCTTTTTCCGGCACATGCGGCTGCTCTTGGCAACATTCACAGCGGAATCCTTCCGGCCCGATATTATGCGAGGTGATGATCGTCGGATACAATGATCGGAAATCAAAGACGACGATATCTTTATACAATCCTGGCGTGGGTTCAAACACAAATCCGCCTTCAATGCTCTCTTCCCTCCGCTCATCCATCGACTCACCGCCGGGTCTGTTCGGCGCAAGGACATTATACTCCATTGCCCGTGTCAGGATATAATTCTCCACCAATCGCGAAAAGCGCATCCGAATCACGTCAAACATGGGCAGTCCGATGATCTTGCTGAACTCCATCATGTCAAACAGCAATTTCTGGCAGAGGAGCAAAGCCAGTTTAGCATCATGATGGCAATAGGCGGCATAGGGGGCGAGTTTCTCAGGAGTTTTATTCCAGATTTCAGGGAGCACGTCCAGATTCACCACGTGCTTTTTGTGCCCTAATAATTCTCCGGCCACGTCATCTAATGAAAAACTGTCAATTTTCAGGTTCTTGCCGAAAATATTACGGACAAATTTCAGGACATCCACATGAACAATTCCTTTGATCCTGCTCTCTGCCTCGCGAAGCTCTGCTTTACTGCCCGCATACAAATCAGAGCCATCTATCCCTAAATCCATTCTCACTTTATTCTTCTGCGCGCGGATGTTGATATACGGCAAATCAAATCCATCAGAAAAATAACCCGTCAGGATGTCCGGCTGATAGTCCAATAGCAATTCACGGAAGCGCTGCAGCATCTCCCGCTCATCCGCCAGTATTTCGACGTACTCTAATTCATGGGGGAATTCCTTCCAAGCCAATACTTTGGAGAATTCTTTTCCCTGTTCATCGATCCCGTACAGGCCGATCATCAAAATAGGATTCTTTTCCGGGAGTATTTCTTTTCGTTCAGCGTATGTCTCAATATCCACTGCCAATAGTTTCCATTGCGATAATGATTCTTTGCTTAGAGGTGTTACTTTATCGGCAATAAAAAGCGGAACTCGGAATTGGTTGAATGGGTTGGATGTTACATATTCACCGGTCGCCTGCACTAAGGCCGTAGGCGTAATTCCCGTATCCCGCAGATAGCGATGGACGAATAAGATATCTTTTTCATAACATTCGATTCCCCCGCTTTCTAATTCTTTAGAAATAAATGGTACAGCTTTAGGAAAATTTACGTAAATCTTCCAGAATGTTTTCTTTTTTCCGAGATATTCTTTCTCTACTTCTTCCCAGGAAACCACCTTGGCGACGCCGTCTCTGGTTTCAAGATTCAGCTCTTTCAGTTTTTTGGTTATAACTTCTTTATCGGCACCTGCTATCAACGCAAAGAAGTAGGGCTTATGCTGGTGCTTCACGCAGACTCTTGTTCCATTTTCCGATTTCCCATAAAGATAGACGTAGACTAAATCACCTTCTACTTTGTAATCGAAATCATACGGATAAAACTTCACTGCTTCTGGCATTTTTGTTTCCCAAAAGTAGCAAAATGATT
This sequence comes from Candidatus Woesearchaeota archaeon, assembly GCA_016185625.1. Lineage (GTDB taxonomy): Archaea > Nanobdellota > Nanobdellia > Woesearchaeales > GW2011-AR9 > JACPND01. The sequence goes on from JACPND010000022.1 coordinate 3,613, forward strand.
AATTTTATATAAAGATTATGGAGAATCGGCCATATTGAAAAGTTCTGCCGCCAGATAGTGCGAGCCAAGAACGGCAGTTAATTACAGATGATTATTGGTCGCTTTCTTCCTATCGGGCAATAGCACAGAGCAGCGAAAGATGTTCGCAAGAAAGCGACTTGGCGAGCGGCTGCAGAACTTTTCAACGGCACCGGAGAATTATACGTTTTCCAAGATTATTCTTTTCCTGAATCCGCCGCGCTCTTGTTCTTTCTTTTCACGTATTTTCTCTAATTCCGCTGTAGTCACTTTTTCTACGTCTGCCAGCGCATACACCACTTCCAGAATGTCTGCCAATTCTTCAACATTTTCGCTGTCCAGAAATTCATCGACTTCCTCCTGCAATTTCTCTCTGAGTTTCAAACGGTATTCCTTTTCATCAGCGATAGAGATTATTGGTTTCTTTCCATCTCTTTGGATTATCTCTGGAATTTTGTCCCGGACGAGTTTGTGGTAGATTTTCATTTCATCTCTTTGACCATCTTTCCCCACCAGCAGCACCCGCGTCCGCAGCATCCCGGCGGCCGGCTTTGAGAAAGAAACGGGATGTAATTTAATTTAGACAGAGAATAACCGGGTTTAGCGGCATATACGCCTTGTGAACTGCCTGAATAATACACCATCAGCTAACTAAAACTATATAAATATAAAAATATTTCTTAAAAATAGTAACTACCATGCTCAAAAAAGTAGCCACGCTGGCTGAACTCAAAGATTACGCCTGTGTCACCGTCGACGGTAAAGAACTCGCACTCTTCAGACTCAACGGCAATATCTACTGCCTCGACAACACCTGTACCCATCGCGGCGGGCCACTATGCGAAGGCTCGGTGACGAACTCGACGATCACCTGTCCCTGGCATGCCTCGCAGTTTGACATCAAGACGGGGAAAGTCAAGCGCGGGCCGGCGATGAAAGATGTGAAAACGTATAAAGTGACGGTGAAGAATGACAGTATTTATCTGGAAGTATAACTCTCCAGAATCATATTTACTGCATCACTAGATTGGGGGATTAAACTTCTACTCCTTTCCTGACCGCTTCACATACCGCCCGGCATTTTCTTTTCTGGTTTTCCGGGATCGGTTGGCCGAATGGCAAATACCGCTCCATCGTACGTTATCGTTACTTCGTGATCCCATTGTCGATGTCGTCTCTCATTATGACTTTCACCAATCCTATGATTTCCTTCTTGGCGCCATTGCATTTCTGGCAGGGGATCGTCTGTAGAAAGATATTGTTGAAAATAATCAGACGCTAACGATTCTAGATGAGAAAGTTCTATATTAACATCGGGATTAATTTGAGCAGCCCTCTGAGCGACATACGTCTTGAACAAATCAAGTTCTATTCCATCGTTCATTTTTTTGGTTTCCTTTCTCATTTTATTATCCCGATCGATATATTCTAGCTTCAGATTATCGCTAAGCTCTGAGTAATCAACACTGCCATCAGGATATTCAGAAAGATAATCCTCAATAGAATGAAGCTCAATGACGACTTTATCTCCATTTTGCCGATATTTAGCGCAAATAACGTTATAATGTTTTGCTTCTGGATCTCGGATTAAAACTTCTTGGGGGCCATCATAATACGCCGGCTGCCTCTCAACGAAAAAGATGGGAGTATTCCCCACGGAAACTTCTGTCTCTCCAGCGGGATCTGCTTCCTGTAATAGACGAATCAATTCTTTAGTGTTCATTGTTTATCACCTTAGAGCAGAACTGACTTTTTAATATTTGTGTATCTCCAACATACAGATTTCTCACGGTATCCTTCTCAGCGACTTCAATAAGTAATTCTTTTCGCCTTCTTTGGGAGCCTTGATCTCTTCTGCCGATTTTTTCTCTACGTCTTTCTTCTTCTCTGGCTGTTTTCCCGGAATCATCTTCTCAGCTTCCTGCTTGAGCGAGAGAAACGCCGTATCCATCTCTTCTTCCAGCAGCTGCTTCGGCTGCCACTGCAGATTCAGCCCGTCTTTCTCCCGGCGGGGAATGATCTCAATTCCGAAGTGCGGTATTTTCTGTCCCGCTCCCAGACCATTGGCAATAACAATATTCGTTCCCTGCGCGCCCAGCGTTTCGAATACCGCAATGCTCACTTTATTTGCCAACACGGCACATTTCTGCAAAATAACATCAGAGACCATTTCCAAAATCGTGCAATGCTGGCGCGAAAACACCACCATCTCCCCGGGAGTGACCGCATTCTCCTTCACCACGGCCACAACGTCCTCATCTTTGTAGATAAATTCTCCGCGTTCCGCTAAGTCGCAATAATGGCAGGTGGTCATCTGAATAGCCTCGCGATATCGTCCAGGCTAGCCTCTTCTTTTGATGCTGATTCTTTTGGCAATCTCTTTTTTTCTGCTTTTTTCTTCAGTTCTTTTTTCAGCTTCTTTGGTTCTGACTGCTCTTCAACCTCTTCAGGCACTTCTGCCGCTTCCACGATTTCTTCTTCTCTTTCCGGTAACTCTTTTTTTGGCTCTTCCTTCTTTTCTATCATCCTATCTATCTCTATCTCATTCTTCACTGCTTTTATCCCCAGCAATTCATTCAGCCTCGGCTCCACGACCAGCCGTATTTTCTCCTGCAACGGCTGCTCCACCAATTTCTCGGGAGAGTCTAATAATTTGTCTCCTTCTTTTCGGGGAATGACGTGCAACATGAAATGCTGTGAGCGCTGTCCGGCCGCAAAGCCATTGGCGATAAACAAGGTTGTGCCGGTTACCTTCAGCACTTTCAGCATGATCTGCGACAAATATTTGCCGACCATGAACAGATGGCCCTGCACCGTATCCGGCACTTGCGGCATGATGGCATAATGTTCTTTTGGCAGTAACAAGATATGGCCGGGCGCAGCCGGATTGATGTCCATCACCGCCAGACAGGTATCATCCTGAAAGACGGTTTTGGCAGGAACTTTACCCGCGACGATCTGGCAGAAGATGCATTGCTGTTTCTGGAATTCTTTCAATTCCTCCGGAGACATCTTTTTGATCTTCTCTTCCAGTTCCTTCTGCTGTTCGGGAGTCAGTTCGGGCATGGTCATAGAGAGGAAGAAATGGTTTATAAAAGTATGGTAATACTTCAGTAACCTGAAGTTCAGCAAAGTCGTCTTGGCCGTTAACTTTGACGAAAATCAGATGTTTTGCCGTCAGAATATCGCTTTAGAGATCAATAATTTTCGTATCTGTTCCTGTACTATACCTTAGCAAAGTTAACATCTTGGCCTAGACGCACGAAGGATATTCCGCTCGGAGGGATAGTTTTCCCTCCGGCGCAAGAAGGGGTAGTTTCCCCTTCTGCGCAGAAGGGACAACTATCCCTTCTTGCGACGACTTTGCTTCACAATATTGAAGTATTACGATTAACGGTAATACTTCAGTATCCTGAAGTGAAGCACTGCCATCTTCTCGCTTTCGAAGTGCAAATAGAGAACCGACGTTCTCCGTAAGAGACTACCCTCTTGTCGGTTCGATATTCTCTCGAAAAAGCTCGACTTAGGATGGCAGTGGACTTCTCCCTCACTGCACTCATGGGCACATCACTCAGAAAATGGATAGTGCCGATTAACGCAAAGATTCATAAATCAAAACCTTCTGCCAACGCCATGTGCCGCCTTTTCGCTGTCAGTTCCGCATCGCCAGTAGCCCTCGATAGCGCTTTTCTCGACTTCATCAATCTCTCCGAAGAGCATCCCGATGGCTGGGGATTGGCCTTCTGGAACAAGGATAAGCTCACTCTCGTCAAAGAGCCGACCAAAGCCAAGGACAGTTCCCTTCCAGCGAAACTTATAGGAACTAAAAGCACGCTGATCCTCGCACATCTCCGTAAATCCTCTGTCGGCAATAATTGCTACACCAATACGCATCCTTTCGTCTTCCGGATTAATGGCCAGGACTGGGTTTTCGCGCATAATGGAACACTATATCATGAGAAGACCAAAGGAGATTTCTTGGAAAAGGCCAAAAATAAAGATTTTACCCCCTTGGGAGAAACCGATTCGGAACATTTTTTTGCTTTTGTTGCGTCGCGGATTCTGGATGAGGGGGAGCAGAATATCCCGGCGATATTAAAAAATGCCATTGCGGACATCATGCCGTTCCATCGGTTCGACGAAGACGGCGGATTGAATTTTCTGCTTACGAATGGCGAAACACTGTATGTTTTCCGCAAGAATCGCTCTCTTTTTTATTCTGCAGAAAACAACGTAATAACTATTTGTTCTCAGCCATTGAACACCCCTCACTGGACAGAAATTCCTGAAGACACCTTATTTCTGATCACCAACGGCAAAATGACACCGCTTCACACCAGATAAATCCCAGCCATCGACTTCTCGACTATTCCTCGGCAATTCTCCAACATCCGTTCCAGCCGGTAATCCAGCGTCGCCTTCCGCACCTGATTAACCCGGTCCAATATCTGTGAGAAAATCCGGATTAAGTCCCCTTCCAGAAAATTAGTATTTTCCAAGACGTCAAAAAACGTCTTTCCATGATAAATCGGATGAATCAAAGCTGTCATCTCCAACAAACTGCGGAATTTCTTCTCTCTGCTCAGCCATTCATTAGACTTCAATAACTTCAACAGATGGTGTAATTTCTCCTCATTATGCGTCTTATGAAATTCATTATTTTCCCGATGTTCATACGCCAAAGCGGCAAACAGCAGCAGGATCTGGTATTCATCGAGCTTCTCCCAGAATCCTGTCGAAAAAATCTCTCCGAAGCTCATCTCGTCAGCAAAGATATTTGCCGCAAATTTTCCTTTGGCCGTCAGCGCATTCCCCTCGACATATTCCAACTTCCGCAGACGACGCAGGATGCTGTTATACGTTGCCAATAATACCTGGCTGGGAATTTTGTCGTATTTTTGGCCGAATTTCTGATAGGAAAAGAAACTCTGCCGCAGGATCTTCTCAATCTGCTGTGGGGTATGGCGGTTAATCAGGTTCAGGACCGTATTGACACCTAACTTGAACTGGGATTGTATCGGCTCGACATCTCTCGTTGTAATGGCTTTCACCTCATTGATGTGGAACGTCGGCCGGTAGATCATCGTCACGACGTCTCCTTCGGTATCGATCCCGCGTCGGCCTGCTCTCCCAGCGATCTGGAAATATTCTTTGGAATTAAGGTTCCTGAAATTATGCCCGTCAAATTTACGCAGGCTGTCAAAACAGACCGTCTTTGCCGGCATATTGATTCCCACGGCAAATGTTTCCGTGACATACAAGACGCGAAGAAGCCCTTGGCCAAACAAGTCCTCCAGCGCTTCTTTGATCAAGGGTAATAATCCGGCATGATGAAAAGCAATCCCCTGCGGCAAAGTCTCTTTCAGAATCCTGGTGGAGTTTAACCGATTCACTTCAGCCGGTGCGTCCCGCAGCTTGTGCTGGAACATCTCCAACAATTTCGCATTCTTCGGAAAGAGATTTTGTCTCGCTAATTCCTGCGCTTTCTGCTGGCAGGCGCCGCGTGAGAAATGGAAAAATAAGCAGGGAAGCTTTCCTTCTCCTAATTCTTTAATCAATTGAAGATGATTTGGCTCAGGGAATTTTTTGCCTTTCAGCCGGACGTAAGGAATCGATGCTGCTTCTTTGATCTTTTCTAAAGAAGTGATTCCTAGTTCATAATCATAAAAGAAATGCCGTAGCGGTACCACGCGATGAGTGCTCACCACTGTTTTTACAGGGTGTTTTTTAATCGCCTGAATCCAGTTGGCAAATTCATGGGAATTAGGGATGGTCGCCGACAGGCAGAGGAAGCGAATCTTTTCTGAACTATAAATGACTGATTCCTCCCAGACATAGCCTCGTTCCGGGTCATTGATGTAATGAATCTCATCAAAAATGACATAAGCTACATTCTCCAGATCGGCATCGCCGGTGATTGCCATGTTGCGATACACTTCCGTAGTCATCACCAGAATTTTTGCGGTATGGTTAATCACGAGATCACCCGTAATTAATCCGACGTTCGCTTCACCATATTCCTGCGCAAATTCCCGGTATTTCTGGTTTGAGAGCGCTTTGATTGGTGCAGTATAGATGATGCGTACGGGGTCATTCTTGTGTTTCTCGATGATGTAATCGGCAATGACCGTCTTTCCCGAACCGGTGGGAGCGGAGACGACGACGGAATTTTTCTCTTCGATGGCTTTTACTGCTTCGATCTGGAAGGGATCTAAAACATAGGATTTATAGTTCATGGTTTACAATTGTTCGCTCCTCTTTATATAGGTTCACTGCGGTTTATTTATCGTATGCCTGCTGTTAGGCAAAGTTTCCAATTCCCAAAATGGGTGCCAGAGTTTTTAAGAAAACTCTGTGCATTGTACGTTCTCCGTTTCAGCTAAACGAAGGCGACCCCGTGAAGAAGTCGAAGCATGCTTTAATCGTCGAAAAAATGGCGCAGGAGAAGCATCATTCGCTAAGGTAACAGTATCAAAACTACGCCACTTTCTTATAACTTATCGGCTCCTCGGGAACTCTCTTTACCTGTCCATTTCGTAGCCCATACTTCCGATACACACCGACAATCTTTTTTTCTTCATCGACAAACGGTCCAGCAGATGCAGGATTGTACTTGAAGAAAAATTCTTCCATCAATCCCTGCGACCCAAAATGGGTGACTTTCCCCAAGCCCAGATGAGTATAAGCCGTTCTCTTTATCTGATATGCATGTACATTTGATCCATTCTCAGTATAGGCCACCGGAAGAACCATCGCCAAATCAGTCTTGGTGCCGATATGATTCTCCAGATCATCTTCAGTAAGTTCCTGTGCATCTTCGAATATAAAATCCTCTGGAACAAGACCCCGCCGTCGTTTACGTACCGCTCCAATCGATGGAGAACTATTCCTCAACCGCGATGTCCGTGCAATCTTCTGATTTTTCCCATCATAGATAAATGCCCCATCCTTTTTACCGCATTGGTCCAAATAAGTCATAAACGGCCGGTATTGTTGTGCAGAAACAAATTCGGGGTCTCTGGTATCAAGAGTGATGTTCTCTTTCTTAAGCCGATCGACCAGCGTATCCCCATTAGCAAGAATCAGGCAGCCAAACGCGAAAGGATTCTCATCCCCTTCCCGCACCGGCAGATCATTGATGTAAAATTGTCCATCTTCGATAAAATTACGTGAAACCTTTAAGTTTCTTTCCGTATGGTATTGCACCAACCACTCAAATAATGAATTATTGCTCATCCCATCACCTTTTTTTATCAGTATACCAAAGCCTATATTTATAACTTTTTATGATTATTTTTTAATTTTCCTCCTTTTTTAGCGTAAAATTTATATATTTATAAAAAATTAACACTTTATGCCTCATAATCTTGATAAAGAGCTCATTTTCCTGTACGCTGAAAATGCCCGCATCAAAATTCAGGAATTAGCTCAAATGCTGCGAAAAAGCCCGCCACGGATCAAATACAACCTGAAAGTCATCGAACAGCAGCAGATCATCTACAACCCCCACAGCATCATTGATTATTCCTTCTTCGGCCTCCATCTCTTCCGCATCTATTTCCAGGGCGGCTATGTCGGGGAAAAAGATAAGGCTGCCATCGTGCAGACTCTCTCTCAGCACCCGTACGTCGTTTCCATCTATGAGCTTAGCGGGCAATTTGATCTAGCCATCGAGATGGTCTCGCCCAATGCTTCCCGGTTCAACAAAGAATTAAAAAAGCTCATTACTCAGCTTCCCACGCTGAACAATTATAAGATCGTGCTCAACATCGTCACCCACATTTATCCGCGGCTCTATCTTGTTAAAAATTCCTCCATACTCGCAGAATTGCTGGTTAACAAAGCCAATAAAGACCTCATCATCGGGGGAGACCGTCCTCTGGAAACATTTTCCGAAGAGGAACTGGCTATCCTTCATTATCTGCTCAAAAAGCCAAAAATCCGTCTCACCCAATTAGCCAAAGTCTCCAATCTCAACATCAAGACTGCCCTCAACATCCTGAACAATCTACAAAAAAGGCTGATTATCAAAGGCTACAAGCATATCATCGATACCAATGCTTTGGGCATCACCAAGCACCGCTTATTCCTCAAGCTGCACAACGTCGCTCAGGAGCGTGAAGATGCGCTGAGGGAATACCTTTTACATACTCCCGAAATCGTGCAGGTAAATAAGACGGTTGGCGACTGGGATGTCGAAGTGGACGTCGAATCGCTGGACAAAAGTAAAATAAGGCAGTTGATTATTCAGCTCCGCGAAGACTTCAAGGACCTTATCGAGAACTTCAACAGCCTGGAATTCTATCAGTATCATAAGAAGAGCTTTTTACCGGAATATTTGTTTCAGGGGGAATGACGCCGAAAAGTGGAGTTCGCTGCGGGAAGAAATAAGCAGTTATGGCCTGCAGGTGTATGGAAAGTTCGAACTTTCTCCTCAAGGTTTACAGCGATCCCTTATCGCTACTTTTGAGATAAAGACCCCGTCTCAGCCGAAGAAGATGGCTTTTCTGAGAAGACTATACGGAACCACTACTAAGAAAAAAAAGAAAGTATAGCGAAGCGCAGGGCTGCTGGCAGAGTTGCCGGGCCAAAAAATAAGTTCCTATGCAGTCGTCATCCCTCTGGGGCAATTTACCGTCCTGAAGAAACTCTTTAGGCATTCAATGTTAAATACACTGTACAAGAAGTAGGGGTGAAAGAGTAGGCCTGCTTAGATTTTTTCTGTTATTTGTAACATATTTCCCGTTATATCTAACAAAAAATCAACTTTTCCACCTTCCTTCCACCACACTCCAATCAATCGCCTTGAAAAACGCAGCAATATAATCCGCCTTCTTCAGTTGATAATCCAGCATATACGCATGCTCAAACACGTCCATAATCAGCAGCGGAGTGCAGCCGGCTAAGTGTCCAACGTCATGCTCGTTGATCCAGACGTTAAAGAATCGTTTTCCCACAGGATCATACGTCAGCACTACCCAGCCAATGCCGCGCATCGCACCGACTGCTCTGAATGCCGTCTCCCAATTCTCCAGCGAGCCAAACTGCTCAACTAATTTCTTTGCCAGAAGAGAATTCGTTGGTAACGCTTTTCCATCTTTCACCATATTGCCAAAATATAATTCATGCAGTCTCATCCCGTTAAATTCCCAGCCAAACCTTCTTTTAAGTTCCGCGAATTCCGGCGTGGCTGCTTTTCCCTCTTTTACCATCTGCATCATCGTATCCGCGAGCTTATTCGTATTCGTCACATAGCCTTGGTACAACGTAAAATGATTCTTTAGCAATTGGTCTGAGAAACCCGTGGTTCCTAACAGACGGTCAAAATTTTGTGGTTCGTATGGCATTTTTATTCCTCCTTTTATTCATTCTTTTATTCATTCTTTTTTTTCAAAACGATCTTTATCACGGCTATAACACTTTTGCATCACTTTTCTCCAAGCTTCGTCAAGATTAATACCCTCATTATTTGCTAAACAGACCAACGTAAAGATCACATCTCCAATTTCTTTTCCCAATTCTCTCTTATCTTCTGTAGGTTTTTTCTTTTTTGAACTACCGGCCAAAACATCTACTTTTTCTTGTATTCCTTTTAATGTCGTAAAAATCAAGCCGGTATTGCTAATACATTTTTCACATTGACTTCTGAAAGGGATTCCAATGGTATTCTCTTGCTCACCTGGAGGATTTCTATGCCGAGAAGATTCCCATTAATATCTAAATCAATTATTGTAAAATCATCAATTTTTTTATTTTTAGCGAAGTTTCCATTACGGAATTCTATATACATTGCGTCCGCATTCTTATCATAGCTGATTTCCATTTTAAAGCCAATAAACTGTAATTACATTTAAACTTTTCTCCGTTAATTCACCCACGACTTCTATTGTTCCGCGGCCAATATTCTTGTGGTAATAGTACTAGCCATGTCTTTTAACAGTTTTATCCGGATACTTGATTGCCTCCACGACCTCTTCTGGGAGCAAGTTTCTTCTTTCCAACCGATATTTGGCATGAGCGGTGAAGAAAATTTCCATCTCTTCAGATCTTCCCTACCAACTCCAATCCCGGCCGTAGCGTCTGCTTTCCCGGCTCCCAATTGACCGGACAGACTTCCCCGCCATGTTCGCGGACATATTGCGCCGCTTTTAGCTTGCGTAAGATTTCCGCAGTACTTCGTCCAATGCTGTTATCATGTATTTCGTACCATTTCAAAATCCCATCCGGATCAATGATGCACGTCGCCCTATAACTCAGTCCTTCTTCCGCAATGTACGTTCCGTATGCTTTGCAGATATTACCAGTGGGATCGGCGAGCATGGGAAATCTTATTTTTTTAATCGTCGGTGAATTATCATGCCAGGCTTTATGCACGAATACCGTATCCGTGCTGACACTCAGCACTTCTGCATTCAGTTTCTGGAATTCTTCATAGTGGTCTGCCAAATCTCCTAATTCCGTTGGGCAGATAAAGGTGAAATCAGCCGGATAAAACATCAAGACAACCCATTTTCCCCGATACTGGGATAAGTTTACCTTCACGTTTTGATGGTCATGAAATGCCGCTGCCGTAAATGGTGGTGCGGGTTGATTAATCATTGCTTCCATGGTGTATTCCTCCTAACATTGAATCGTTACAATTCCGTTTTTGATCTGGCACTGGCAGGCTTGGCGTTCCTTTCCTTCGCAGCCCAGATCGTTTTCTTCCGGTGTTTTTTCGCTCAGATTTTCCATGCCTTCCAGAACTTCAATCCGGCAGGTCCCGCACAATCCGGAATGGCAGCCGAAGGGAACATCTAATTCTTTCGCTGCGTCGATGATGGAACTATTGTCCCCGACTTCCACCTGCTTGTCGTTGGTGCGTAGAATGGCCATGCGGGGATAAGAGGGGGTCTTTTTTATAAGGTTTACGCAATAAGGGCACAATCCCAAAAGTGAGTGATGGCTGGCCGTCTGACCAACCGAAAACCAGATTTTTTCCAAGCTGCACAACTCACGTAATTATTCATAGTTTTCGAACCTTAACTTGAGCAGATAGTTCTCTTGGTCAGACACTTATTGGCCTAGCCATCACTCACAAAACGGATAGTGCCGCAATAAGTATGTGCAGAAATGATTTTCTGTGCGATGCCCGAGAGGAAGAAAGCGACCAATAATGATAGCAATATTTAAATAAGAAACAGGCGCTCCCCACTTTATGACTTACATCCCTTCCTCTTGGAATCTTGCTGACATCGCCCCTAAAGATATCAAACAGGCCTTTCAGCACATCGAACAACATGCGTCCCAACTCGAAGCCCAGCGGCCTACACTGACGAACACCATTCCCGCTGACCAATTCCTCACGCTGATCACTCAATTCGAAACACTTCGCCAGGAAAGCTCCCGGCTGAGCAGTTTCGCCGAACTGCAATTTGCTGAAAATTCCGCCAATGCTGATGCTGCCGCGCTCCGTTCCCGCATCGAGATATTCCTCACTAAAATCAGCAACCGCCTTCTCTTCTTCAGTCTCTGGTTCAAGAAACTCCCGGCAGCAAAAGCCCAGGAACTCATTCACGCCAGCGGAAAATATCACTATTATCTTGAAGAAATCCGCCGCTATAAACCTTATACCTTAAAAGAAGATGAAGAAAAAATCATTAACATCAAAGACACCACCGGAGTATCAGCCCTAAACACAGTCTATTCCATCTTTACCTCGCAATTTGAATACGACTTCGAAGGCAAGAAACTAAACCAAAATGAGCTTCTGGTCCACGTCCGCGATCCGTCTCCGCAGCGCCGGGAAGCCGCCTACCGTACTCTGCTCACCAAATACCAACAACATCAGGATGTCTTGGGTGAAATCTACAAAGACATCATTCTCGACTGGGGGGAGGAAAATATGGGCTTGCGCGGCTATAAGAATCCGATCCAAGTCCGGCATGTCCATAATGATCTTCCTGATAAAGCGGTTCAGACTCTCCTCGATGTTGCCCAGAAGAATATATCTCTCTTCCAGCGCTTCTTTGAACTTAAGAGAAAGAAACTTAACTTGCCTGCCTTACGCCGCTTTGACCTTTATGCGCCGCTGCCACAGAAACCAGAGCAAAAGATCGACTATGATGCGGCTATCCGCAGGGTACTGGATGCCTATCAGCATTTTTCTCCGCAATTCAAGGCTGCGGCTGAGCAAATAATAAAAGCCGGACATATCCATTCCCTCGTCCAGAAAAATAAAAACACCGGCGCTTTTTGCTGCAGCGTCACCGCCCAAATTCCTCCCTATGTCCTGCTCAATTACACGGGAACATTAAGAGATGTGTCTACGTTAGCGCATGAGCTGGGCCATGGCGTGCATCACGTTTTAGCGAAAGAACAGACCGAATTCACCTTTCATTCCTGCTTGCCGCTGGCGGAAACTGCCTCTATCTTTGGCGAAATGCTCCTCACTGAAAAACTGAAGACAGAAAATCCCGCCCGGGTCGAAGAATTAATCTTTGCCAAACTGGAGGATATTTACGCCTCCATCATCCGCCAGATCTGGTTTGTATTATTTGAACAAAAAGCGCATCAGGCCATTGCCGAAGGCAAAAGTATTCCAGAATTAAATAAAATATATCTAGAAGAGCTGCGTCAGCAGTTGGGATACTCGATCGAAATTGACGATCTCTTCGCCCATGAATGGTGTTACATCCCCCACATCTTCCACACGCCATTTTATTGTTATGCCTATGCTTTTGGAAATCTATTGGTGTTAGCACTTTGGGAGATGTATCAGGAGAAAGGGCCTTCCTTTGCGCCGAAGATAATTGAAATGCTGGCTAAAGGAGGAAGCGAATCCCCGCTGGAGATCACTAGGGGCGCGGGGGTGGACATCACTTCCGCAAAATTCTGGCAGAAAGGATTTGACGTGATAGAAAGGATGATTAAAGAGATAGAGTGAGTTGCTGAACATTATTCCCTGATTATTGTTTACAGATGAATTTGAATGACCCTATTTTTATCTGATTTTGAATGCCACACCCTCAACCTTTTTAAATCAATACGGATTTCTACGTATATGCAACAGCAAATCCTCAACCTCTTAATCGATCAGGAAGAAGTTGGCTGGAAACAGGTACTCTTTGATCTTGTAGAATCAGAAAAGATGGATCCCTGGGACATTGACGTTTCTCTCCTGACACAGAAATATATCGAAGCTGTCCACAAAATGCAAGAGCATGACCTCAAGATTTCAGGCAAAGTGCTGTTGGCGGCGGCCATGCTGCTAAAAATGAAATCAACTTATTTCCTGGATAAGGATATTGCTGATCTCGACCGCCTGATGAATCCGGAAGATTATATCGAAGAGGAGGACTGGGAAAACTTAACAGAAGGGGAAAAACAGAAACGGCTGGAGAAACTGCAATACGCCTTGATTCCACGCAACCCGCAACCCAGAACCCGTAAAGTCTCCATTCATGATCTGGTCAAAGCCTTGCAGCATGCCCTGGAAACCAAGAAACGGATTCTGGCGCAGCAACGGCCTGTTCCCTTCAAGATTCCGGAGCGAAAAGTCGACATCATGGAAGTGCTGCGGGATGTCTATCATAAAATAGTGTATTATTCAGAAAAAGAAGAAAAAGCGCTGACCTTTACCCAATTGCTGCCGCCGCGTGCGGGCAAAGCGGAGAAGGTCTACACGTTCATTCCGTTATTGCATCTAGAAAATTTGCAGAAAGTGGAAACTTCTCAGGCCAAACCGTTTGACGAGATTTATGTGAAGTTGGTGAAGAAGAATGCAGTAAGTGCGTAGATCTTCAATTCCTGCCCATCTGCAAAATCCGTAATCATCACAGAGCCGACACACGCCTGTCGGCTGGAAATATCTGAACACAGATGAAGATGATTACACCCCCAGAATGCTTCTCGATAAACTGCTGAACAAGTTTGCTTTCCTTATCTTATACGCAGACGTTCTAGTAGCCCTCGTATCCCCGTTGGCGCAGCTCTACCCTCTCGCGAAACGGTCCGACTGATAATATCCATCTCATGGGAATAATTCGGCGCATCCCAGGGGAACACTTCGCCGCGCTGATATCTCTGCCAGCGGTCCAGATCGGCGTGGACCATGATTTGAACTAATCTCTTGAATGTCACTTCTGGTTTCCAGCCCAGAACCTGTTCTGCTTTTTTGGCATTGCCGCAAAGATGAGTCACATCTAACGGACGTTGCAGGCGTGGGTCGGTCTTCACAAAATCCTTCCAGTTCAGTCCGGCTGCGGCGAAAGCCTCTTCCGTAAATTCCTTGACAGTATGTGTCTCTCCGGTCGCGACGACGTAATCGTCAGGATGATGGTGCTGCATCATCAGCCACATCACCCGTACGAATTCCGGGGCAAATCCCCAGTCGCGCTTGGTGTGCAGGTTACCTAGTGATAATTCTTTCTGCAGCCCTAACTTTATCTTGGCGACAGAATTCGTAATTTTTCTGGTGACAAATTCTAATCCCCGCAACGGAGATTCGTGATTGAACAAAATACCATTGCAGGTAAATAATCCATAAGCCCGGCGGTACATCCTTGTCATGTGAAAGGAATACAATTTAGCTGCCGCATACGGCGAATTGGGCATGAACGGCGTATTCTCATCCTGCGGAACTTTGGTCGTGGCGCCATACAGTTCGCTTGTCGACGCCTGATAATATTTTATATTCTTATCTAAATGCCGGATGATCTCTAGAAAGCGTGTTGCGCCGCTGCCATCGACCTCAGTGGTAAACAGCGGCTGGTCAAATGATGAACCGACAAAGCTCTGGGCTGCAAGATTATATATTTCATGCGGCTGCGTCACCGTCACTGCTTCCAATAAAGAAGTCGTATCACTCAAATCCGCGGGAATGAGGGTTACTTTGCGGATCAAACCGAGCTGTTGCAGCCGCCAGAAATTAGGAGTAGAACTGCGCCGGTAGGTGCCATAGACTTTATAGCCTTTGTCCAGTAATAGTTTTGCCAGGTATGGACCGTCTGCCGCGCCTTATGCGTCTTGGCCGGTTATACCTGTGATGAGAGCTCTTTTCATAATGCTTCAAACATCTAAAACCACACATCACTTGATCTCTGGGCAGAACAATGTTTTATAAAGCTTCTGAAACTCAGGTTTTTCTTCCCAACACCCCTATAAAACATCGAAAAAAGAAAGTTCTGTTATGCACCACTTCCAGTCCAGCATCCCAAAACATCTGCTTCAACTGCTTCCTATCATAGGTCGTCCCATCCCAGGCATCTTTAAAGCTGCTTTTCTTCAATTTGTACAGGGAAAGCGGACCATAAGTAAATGGCACACCGACGAAAACACAACTCCCTTTCTTCGTCACTCTAGCCATCTCTTTTAATCCGTCCAGGGGATTCTTGAAATGCTCCAGGGTGCTGTTGTTAAAGGTTAAATCAAATAACTCGTCAGCAAAAGGAATATTAAACAAGTCTCCTTGCACCAGTGTAGCTTTGCTTTTGAGCTGTTCTCGCGCAATTCGCAGCGGAGCAGCAGCGTAATCCAGGGCATACGCCTGATGGCCTTTTTCTGCTAACATCGCTGAAACATAGGCAGAACCGCCTCCCGGTTCAAGCGTGGTCGCTGGCGCCGAAATTTTTTTTTCTAAATAACGCCGTAATTGCACGTTCATGATCTTCCGCAGCACGTCGAGAATCGTATCGTAGACAGGAATACGCTTCCAATAATGATCCCACGTTTCAGTGTTGTTGTCTTGGACGAATTGGATGATTTGGTCTTTCGTCGGATAATTTTTCTTGCAGGATACACAGTACAGTTCAGGGCATTCTTTCTTGCAGGCGGGGCATTGGTAGCGCATGATCTCAATTCTCCATCAACAACCTCACTTCCTTAACAATCTCCTTCACTCCTTCAGCAGTCAGTTTCGCTGACGACGGCAGCACCATCATCCTGCGAAACAGCTCTTTGGCCTGTTCCTGTGAGCCGGAGGCATATCTTTTAAATGCCGGCAAGTCGCCCAGCGGCCAGAACGCCGGCCGTATCTCGATTCCCCGCATCATCAGTTCCGTCCCCATCCTCCGTACTTCTTCTTCTGATCTCTCCAGCAAAATACAATTCAGCCAGAAGCAGGGTTCACTTGACGGAGCAATCTCCTGCAGGCGAATCCCCGGAACAGAAGAAAATAATTCCTTATATAAGTATCCTACCGTTCTCTTCCGCTTCAGAATCTCCGGAAACTTTTCCACCTGCGCCAATCCTACTGCACCGAGCAGATGCGGCAGGAGATAATTCATTCCCACATCAGTATAAATATACTTATGCCACCACGGATCTTTCTCTGAACGATGTGGTGCTGCCCGCGACGCAAAAAAGCGTGCCCGATCATAAAATTCAGTGTGATCTGTCAGCACCAGTCCGCCCTCGCCCACACCTATCATTTTCTCGCTGCGTACGGAAAACACGGCCATGTCTCCAAATGTGCCGATATTCCTTCCTTGATAGGTTGCGCCATGCGCTTCGCTGGCATCCTCTAATAATAAAGCATGATACTGCTTACACAATTCCACAATTTTATCAAAATCCCGCACCGGAAAACCATAGACATGCACCACCATCACTGCTTTGATGGTCTGGGATTTTAACACCTCTTCCAGGATGCGCACATCCATCCCAAACGTATTGGGTTCAACATCAATAACCACCGGTTCAGCGCCAGCCTGTAATACTGATGTCACACATGCGCCGCAGGTATAATTTGGGACCACCACCTTATCTCCCGGCTTAATGCCCATCGCTAACATCGCCGTATGTAACGCAGCTGTTCCTGACTGGACAGCTAATCCGTGCTTCACGCCGATAAGAGAAGCAAAAGCCTGTTCAAACCGTTTCGTATATTCTCCGCCAGCTGACAGCCAGCCTTTCTGCAGCACATCCGTGACGTACTTGATTTCATTCCCGTCTAAGGTAGGTTCATTCAGGCAGTATTTATAAGCCATGATAGTGTGGTTCAAGAGGCAGGGGTTTAAAATTGTTGTGGAAAAGTGTGGAAAAATTACGTTTCATATTCGACAACTGCTACCCAGCATAATTTTCGCAGTAAAGGAAAGAAGCGCATGATTTTTTCGTCAACCCTCGCTAAATAATGATAAAGCTCTTGCAGCCTCCTGCTCCTGACCGAAAACACGGGCAGGAACAGTGCCGCCAACAGATAAAATTCCCGATGAGAAAAATCGGTAAAATATTTCTTGCTGTCTCTAAACATCTTTAAGGTAGCATACCGCGGCTTCATCTTCCGGTAGGATCCAAACAGACGATATAATTGCACAAAAGGAGCATACTGCAGCGGTTCTATAATCACCAGCCTTCCTCCTTTCTTCAACACCCGTGCGCATTCTTTCATCACTTTCTCCGTATCAACATGCATCAATACAGAATTGATATACACTAGATCAAATTCCTGATCCTTAAATTTAAGATCTTCTGCATTCATCTGCTGAACGGCCAGCTGAACCCTTCTTGCTTTTGCCCGTCTTTCAGTTGCTCTCAGGCTTTCTCTAGAAACATCAATGACCGTAACCCCGGTGCCGTGTGTCGCAAAATAGACCGCCTGCTCTCCTGAACCGCAGCCGATTTCCAATAATTTCTTTCCTTTTAAATTTCCCAAAGAGGAATAGGAATGCGCGATGGCTTCCGTGAATGCCAGCGAAAAAATATCTCTTTGAGGAGAAATCTCTCCCTGAGCAGAACTTTCTCCCGGAGCAGAATTCCACTGCTCATCATAAAAATCAGCTGTTTTCATGATCCTCTTCTTTTATCGTAATCTGTGCCTGACTTTCAAAGCGTAAGCCATGTCGCCAAACACTACTTTTAATCCCCACCAAAAAGGAATTTTTGTTTCTCCATGTACACGCTGGTTATATGGAGCTTTGATCTCAACACATGAAACCCCCAACTTCCGCGCCACTGCAGCTATCGTAATTCCATATAAGATGTGGTCAAAAGGGTCTAATCGGAACGGCTGGGCATACTCTATAATCTTCTTCAGTGTTTCCCGTCGCAGGGCAATAAACCCGTTGGTATGGTCGTATAATCCTGTCTTCAGCCAGACTCTCACCCAAGTATTTAATGTGAATGTCCCGATATGATGCGGCAGATCAGTCTCAAACTTTGTCTCTCCTAAATAGCGTGATCCAAAAGCGATCTTGTTCTCCAGGGCAGCCCGCTGCATCTCCGGAATAACTGTTGGCGGATGGCTCAAATCTGCGTCCAGGAACATCACCACTTCTCCCTGTGCTTTCAATGAACCATCCCGATAGGCACTGCCGATGCCCATCTTATCTGGTCGTGACACCAGCGTCGTTGCCGGATAGTGCTGCTGCAATTCACGCACGGCATCAGCTGTGCCATCCGGAGAGCTGTCATCCACCACAACAATCTCTCCCCGTAGAGAATGGGCTTTAAACACTTCATTCACCGCTTTGATAAACAGACGGATATTCTCCCGTTCGTTGTAGGTGATGGTAACGATACTGAGGTCAAGAGAGAGAATTTTTTTCATTCTTCTCTCAGCAGACAGAGGATATTTAAAGTTTTCGTAAACAAAAGATTAGTTCAATGATTAGTCGAAAGATTAGTCTTTAACAATCTTTAAAAGAGGAGGTATCGACCTATTGATCCGGAAACTGTGGAGAAGAAGACTATTTTCCTCATCAGTACTATTTTCCTTCTTGCGTTAGCCTTGCGTCTTTATCAGCTTGATGACGAAAGCCTCTGGACCGATGAAGCTTTTTCCGTCCATCACGCCTCGGAAGATCTCCCTCAGCTTCTGGCGGATGTCTCCCTGACTGAAGCCGTGCCGCCCGGATACTATATTTTTCTCCATTTCTGGATTAAAGCCTTTGGAAATTCAGGATTTTCCGTCCGTCTGCCGTCAGTTATTTTTAGCCTTCTGTCGCTCGTCGTCTTATTTTTCCTAAGCCAAAAATGGAAAAAAGACCTTTATATTGCTGTCCTTTCCATCCTTTTCTTTGCTACGTCCATGCTGCAGATCCTCTATGCCCAGGAAGCGAGAATTTATAGCCTGTTCACCTTGCTGTTTTTATCTGCATTATACTTCCTTGCAGAAATCAAAGATCATCCCTCCGCATCAAAATTCTATGTGGGATATGCCCTCAGCATGCTTCTGGCATTATTCACGAATTATCTCGCCTTGCCCCTTATCTTTGGATTCACTTTAATACTGCTGTGGTTGCATTTCACAGCCTGGAAAAGATGGATCTGGTCAAACTTCCTGGTTTTGCTCTGCTTTCTCCCTCTTCTGCCGGTTCTCAAATTTCAATTCATTTCTCTTAATTATGGATTGGCACAAAGTCTCATCAATAAATCCATGCCCGCCTTTCTGGCCAATATGGGCTTGTTTGTCTACACCCTGCCGTTGCTCATGCTGTTCGCTCTTACGCTGTTGATCCTCCGCCACAAAGAAAAAATGAGCATATTCTGGCAACGCTTCTCGCAAGCTGATCTGTTATTTTTTTATCTTCTCTTGGTTTGGGCGTCGTTCTATATCTATCTCAGTTTCAAGCCGCTTACACTTTTAGGAATTTCCTTTATCCGCTCTCCTCTCACCCATTCTTATTTTCTCATCCGCCACTCTTTTTTTCTGGCGCCAGTCTTGTATCTGCTTGTCGCCTGGCGAATACAGAAGATAAAGATAGCCTGGCTCCGCATCCTGAGTATTGCAATCGTTCTCATCACCACTGCCACAGCACTGTCTGCGTATTATTCCTTGTCGACGAAAGCAGAATGGCAGGAAGTCGGAGAATTCATTGCTCACTATTCTGATTCACCGTTGGTATTGCTGGATAAAGGCGGGATGTCTAATGAATTTCTGGCCAGATATTACATCAAAAGTCAGGTCTTGGTAAAACTCACCTGGTCTGAGCGTAAGAGGGAATCCAGCCAGATTGATGAAGAGCAATTATTTAAGATGCTGCAGCAAAGGCCAGACTTTTGGCTGATCCTGGCCAAAAACCCCAAAACCGGCGACTATTATCGCGATCTGTTGGATGCATATTTCCATCGTGATCTCTCACAGGAATTTAATGAGATAAAAGTGTATCACTACGCCAGATATATAGAAGGGTTTGAATATCAATGAAAAAGGGGGTTATTCAAAGTCCTCTATAATATAAGATCAATCAAATTAGATGCGGAAGATCATACTCCCATGTCAAAATTTACCAAACGTCTGCTGCTGATCGTCGGAATTGCCGTCTTGGCTGTCTTTATCTCCCAGTTTGATCCCCAGCAGATGCGCTCTTTGGTTCAATCTCTCTCCTTCCATCGTCTTATTCTTCTGCTCACGCTGAGCGTCACGATTACGTTCTTCAACCTCTTGCTCAAAGCCTACCGCTGGAAAATCCTCTGCCACAAAATCGCCGCAGTGAATATCTCTATCCCCTTTTCTCTTTATTCCATCATCACGGGAGTTGCAGCAAGCAGCATCATCCCGGGAAGAATCGAAATTGCCAAACCATTGCTCTTAAAAACAAAATACGACATCTCTTTATCTAAATCTTTCTCCGCCTTGATCGTCGAACGTGCGTTGGATCTGCTGTCGTTACTGATTATCCCTGCTATTGCCATCCTGATTTCGCCTGTCGACTTCATCCGCACAGGGATTGTTCTCGTTGCGCTGGCCTCTCTCTTTGGAATTCTTCTGCTTCTGCTCTACTTTCAGACCAGCCTACAAATCATCGTCACCAAAATCATTCACAGGCTTCCTCTTCTTAAGAAAGAAAAAATAGGTAATTTCACAACCGATGTCATCACCAGTTTTTCCATTCTCCGGTCAGACGGCCTGCTGATGAGCTTTCTCTCACTCTTTGCCAATGGTCTGGAAGTGCTGCGGTTTTATATCATTTTCCAGATTTTTGGCGTCACGCTTTCGTTTGCGATCATTGCCGCCGTCTTCACCGGTTCTTTGCTCTTGGGCATCCTTTCCACTATTCCGGGCGGCATAGGCATCACTGAATTTTCCGCTGTTGCGCTACTGGGAAAGTTCAGTCCGGAAACCGCGGCAATCAAAGCCGCTGTGCTGATGGACCGCATCATTTCCTATTATCTGTTGATTCTTCTGGGAGGCATCATGCTGATGTTTCAGGGAGATAGAGAATCACCTATGGATAGTGGCGGGCATAAATGATCCAGTAATACCGCCACCTCTGCATCGCTTTCTCATCAGCTAAAATCGGCTCAACACAAACACTCCTTATTCTCCTGCTTTCCTTAGAACCTGCTCTTTAACAACTTCAGCACTTCCCCCACATGGCCATCCACTTTCACGTTCGTCCAGGAATGCATGATCTCTCCTTTTGCATCAATCAGAAACGTGCTGCGGATCACGCCCAGGTATTCCCGGCCCATGAACTTTTTCTGGCCCCACGCGCCATACTCCCGCAATACTTTCTTGCTCTCGTCGCTCAATAACTGCACATTTAATCTGTGTTTCTCGATGAATTTGCAGTGGCTTTTCGGCGAATCGGGACTTACTCCGACGATCACTGCCCCTAATTTTGTAAATTCATCTGCTTTCTTTGTGAAATCAATCGCTTCTACGGTACAGCCCGGGGTGTCATCCTTTGGATAAAAATATAACACCGCCAACTTTCCCAGAAAATCCTTTAGAGAAACATTCTTTCCGTCCTGATTTGGCAAAGTAAAGTCTGGTGCTTTTTGTCCTGGTTTCATGTTCTCAACCTCTTTAGGTAATATATCCACACTACTAAGAATGCCGCAAATGATACCGCCAACAACCACGTTGCCCTCGGTGCTCCCTGCCACAGCGACAATAATAGACCCAGGATGGCAGTGCTGGACCAGATTATCTTGAGCGTCAACAAGGCAGCAAAACTTTCTTCGCCTTTCTGGTGCATCCATAATGAAGTTCCACCAATCGCCAGCAAGGCAGCTCCTACTACCCGAGCAGTCACTGTTTCTACCGCGGGAAAACCAAACCATCCCAAAATCAAAGCCGGAAAAAACAACAAGGGAATTGCCAAGAGAACATCAACCACAAAATGTATCACAAACCAAACTCTTAATGATGGAGGAAGGGTCATTTTGGCCTGTTCACACACAGTGAATATTCCGTTCCCGGATTTCGGCAAACATCCCTGGTCTGGGCGATTTTATCATCACAATCGGCATCTTCAGAACACGCCAAGCCGCTGGCCGTGAACGCTCCCGTCAATCCGCCTTTACTGATAAGGATACCTAGAACAACAAATATAAAAATAAAAACAACTACCACTATCACTGTTTTATTCATTTTTATCCCAGATACATTTTCAAGCGCTCCATGTCCAGCGTCCAGTCCTGCGGCAATTTGCCGGTGTTTTTGTAATACTTGATCATGCCTCGTACTTTGGATTCCGTTAAGATTAATCCCCGCTTAGCCGATCCATCATGCTTATTCGCTTCCAGATGCTTCTTTAATTCATTAAGCCGCCTAATCAAAGCCAAAAGATCATCCGGAAGGGGCTTGCCCAGATTCTGCTCTTGGAGTATAGACGTGACTTTCTTTCCTGTCAAGGCTTTTATACTGTGAATGCCATAATTGTCGCGCAGAATCAAGCCGATCTCACTGGCGCTTTTTTCCGCTTTGGCATATTTGACAATCAATTTCTCGACTTCATTCTCTTTAAACGGCGCCCAGCTGGGTACTCGCTTCGCTGGCTTCTTGCTACCGCTTTTACCTTTCGCCCCTGAATGCATGCGTGCCATAATTGGAACCTCAGTATTTTATATATGGAGAATAAGCCTTGGCCATCTCCAGTACGGATAAGCGTTTACCGACCCGTCTCTTGAATACAGCTACATCCACCACTTTCTTTATAAATATTACGCTGATTCTTCGTTCAATGCGCCCCAAAATCTACGGCCGTTCTCAGGAGTCGATTTGTCCCTTCTGTTCCCGGCAGGCCACCCAAAAAAACGAACAGGGACTTGCCGTTTGTCATCTTCATACCAAAAGCCTCATGCAGGTGATCAAATGCGCCTGCGGCTCTTGGCTGGAACAGCGCAGCGGGAAATTCGGCCCGTATTTCAATTGTATCAAGTGCGGTAATATTAATGTCAAGAGGGCCCTGGCCATGAAGGATTTGATGCAGACGCAAACGCCACGTCCGTCGTCAGAGACCAATTGCGAGCACCTTGACCGCCCAGTACCCGTGAAAAAAGAGATCAAAGAAATTAAAGAAAGGAAAGAGATTATTATTACCAGTAAGGATGTGGAATGGTTTGAATGAAGTTTTAATGAGAAATAGTCTTCGAGTCACGATGATCAAAGCAGGGGCTATTTTGAGAAAAGTGAACTTAAAAAATAAAATAGTAAAATAGCCCCGCTCGGATTCGAATTCCTCAGCAAATTTCCTTGCTTCCGAGGTCAAGACCTTTCTATCTCTTTCAAGACCAAAGGGTCCTATGCTAGTCCACTACAATCCGTAGAGCTTATGCCCTTCTACGGGGCTGTGACTAACCCACAGCGGGGCCAGTTTTGCGATTTTAGAGTATCTTTATAAAATTTTTGTAATTTAAACGCTGAAGGTAATGCTTCACTTCAGGAAGCTAAAGTATTACCCCAAAAACAAAACGTTTAAATCATCGCTTCTTTTACGGACCAAGATGAAAAGACTATTCTTTGAAAAACTGTTCTGGATCATCGTCCTCGCCATCATCCTTCTGGGCTGTGTTACAGTAAAAAAATCGATAGGTGAAAATGCGACGGCAACAACACCAACGCCTGACAATTTTGGCTGTTCTCCGCCGCCTTCCTGTGATTCGATGAACGACCCTTTTGCACGCCAATTTTGTGAAGATTGGAGAGCCGGAAAAGACGTCTGGAGTACCATTCCCGACTGCAGTTTTATGGCCACGGAAGGCTGCAGAAAGCTTTGCCAGGAAAAAACAAAAGGAAAAACAAAACAAATGTCCAGCATACCTTCAGGACAGCTGCCCGCAGGAATGCCCAACGTGCCTTCTATGGATGATGTTCCTCAAATGCCCTCTTCATCTGATCTCCTGTTCCACCCTCGAAAGCCTTTTTGCATCGAAACTGATGATTACCGCGCGCAATTAGTGTATGTACGGCCGGCTGATGCTCCTGACCGATATGATGAAATTTCAAAGAACCTGAAGCAATGGATGCCGCAGGCAAACGGCATTGTGAATAACGAAGCAGCAAGGTTTGGCATGACCGCAGATATCAAAGTTGCCTGCAAAGGAAATGAAATTTCGGTGCTGAATGTGGTGTTACCGAAATCCGCTAGCCACTATAACACCCACGATGGAAAAACTACCCTGGCTGTCGTAGCGAACCTGAAAGAACTAGGATATGGTGATTCAAAAGTGAAATATATTCTCTATTATGATGGCGATGCCGACGGATGTGAAGGCGGCAAAGCGAAATGCTCAGGGCAGTTTTCGTCGAAAGCCCAGGATGATCGGCCGAGTGAAGATAATGGTTACAATAGCGGCCCTGACTATTCAATATTATATGACGTCGGCTTCTCTGAACTCGTCCAAAAAACCCACTCCACGTTAGAAATGCTCGCCCCCATAGGAATACTGCATGAGTACAGCCATACTTTAGGCGCAGTCCAGAGCAGTGCGCCGCATTCCAGCAAGGATGGAACCGTTGAATCCGGACATTGCAACGACGAGCATCCGATGAATGAAGGAGGAAATGACGTGATGTGCAAGTCCGACAAGCCAGATACTGTGTTTGGGGATGCTTGCCAGGATACCGGCTTTGTCTTCCGCTACGACTGCAATAATGACGATTACTTCAATCCGAAACCAGAAGCGGGAAGCTATCTGGCAACTCACTGGAACATCGGTTCACCATTGAATCATTTCTTTATGTTTGGGACTGCAGAAAAGAGCCAGGCTGGTCTGGGGGATTATTCCCGGTATGGCAATGTTCCAGGTGATTACACGAAGTATTCTGCAGGTAATTTTCCTACTCCCCCTTCAAAGTGAACCCGAAACTTATAAAAACACTAAGAGTTTAATCCGCCCATGGCCGCAGAAAGAGTGATAGGCACCCTAGGCAACCTTCCTTTAGACTCCGTATCCAGTGGAGTGCAGCCTCTTACTGATGTTTTACAGCCCCTCATCCAGCAGCTTCTCCTTTTGGCAGGAGGCATCGCCGGGCTTTATCTCCTTCTGCTCCTCACCCGAGTCTATTATGAACGCAAAAAAGTCCGTATTCTCGATGACATCCGCTACGACTTGGATCATCTGAACATTTATTACGACATCCCTGCTTCCCGGCATCGCTTGGGCATCTTCAAGCGTTTTTTCCATTGGCTCTTTCGGAAACAGGAGCCAGATGCCGAAAGCGAATCACATACTTCACAGAACATCAAAAAGAGAAAATAAAGGTTAGTCCATGAACATCACTATTTCCCAAGACGTCTTTGAACGGTTCCATCCTGACTTGAAAATAGCCTTTATTCTTATCAAAAACTGTGACAACCAATCCAAACTCAAAGAATCCCTCCATCTCCTCCACGAACAGCAGAAATTAATCCGCTTATTGTTCAACAAGGATACTGTCAAAACCCATCATTTGATCTCCCCGTGGGTGGCTGCACAAACAGAATTCGGCCCCTTAGCCAAACACTATCACACTTCTGTTGAAAGGCTCATCAAAGCTACTCTTGCCGGCAAAAAGATTGATGCCAGCGACACTATTACCAATCTCGTGCGCTTTATCTCTCTGAAACATATCCTTCCGCTGGAGGCAGATGACCTTTCTAAAATTAAAGGAAACCTTACTTTTGCCGTTGCGGCGAAAAAAACAAAAATAATGCCCACAGGAGCGTTGTACTATCACGATAATAAAGACCTTCTCGGAGCGAAACTCGACTACTGGAAAAACAAGAGAACGGCCCTTTCACCAAATTCCACCTCTGCACTGATTCACATCGAAGCGCTGCCGCCGATAAATTCTGAAAAATTAAAAAGCATCGCCAAAGAATTGGCCGATCTGCTGGCATCTTTTTGTACTACGAAACCGAGAATATTCCTTCTGGATCAAAAAAAGAAAACTATCTCTTGGTGATGTTCAGGGTCTCAAATCTATCTTGTATCTGATCGTCCCTCTTAAAAATATATGCCAGTAATGCCGCTCGTACCCACATGCCATTGCGCTGCTGTCGCCAATACATCACTCGCGGATCTTTTCGGAGATAATCTATGGCTGGATCAATCTCTTCCCGCTTCGGTCCGGGATGCATCAAGATTGCCCCTGCTTTCATCGCCTCGAGATTTTCTTTGGTGAAAACATATTCTGGATCACAGGCCGCTTCGCCGCCATGTTCATTCTGAATTCGTGTCATATAAATATAATCAGCCTGCGGCACGAGTTTGTCAAACGTTGCGAGCGCCCTACCACCGGTCATAGACCGGGATGGCATGAACGGGCGCTCGCCTAAGAAACAAAGCTGGCGATGGTTTTTTGAA
>JACPND010000028.1 GCA_016185625.1 Candidatus Woesearchaeota archaeon
ATAAGTTGACGAATTTGTTTTGTTTGCCAGCCTTGCTTAATATTATGCCTGCGCACAGTTCGACGCAAATTAGTTTCTTGCTTTTGGGAGATTTTTCTTGGTCTTCCGGATTGTTTTTTAGTGTAACGACCAAGCACTCCAGATTTCTCATATCTCTTTTTCCAATAATCCACTTTGCCGTGTGTGCAGCCATAGGAGGCTGCAACATCACGCAATGGTTTCTTGTAGGCATCCCGAATCATAAGAAGCCTATTTTGTATAACTGGCTCTTTTATCCTCTTTAACGAAGCATTGATATTAGATGTTATGTTTGCCCTAATTTCACCTCTTTTTGTAGAATTAAAGAGAATAAGTATATAAATCTGTCTAGAAACTAATGTCACTTACTATAGTACGTCAAGAGCGATTACTGGATCTCTATCCTCGAGAGGTACATCCTGAAACAGCGGGAATGTCAGAAACGCATTATATTCTTCCACTCAGATAGAACAGCAACTTATACCCTGAATCCTCTCTTTTCCATCACGAAAATTATTATAAAGCACATTATTTCTGAGAAACGTATGATTATTGGCGTCACCGGAAATTACGCAGCCGGCAAAGATACTGTTGCCGAGCTCCTGCAGAAAATGAATTTCTATCATGTCTCCTTCTCAGATCTGCTGCGGGAAGAACTGGCGCAACGCAAAGTAAAGATTACCCGAGACAATCTTATCACTATCGGCAATGAACTGCGCCAGCAGAACGGTGCCGATATACTGGCCCGCCGAGCGCTGGAAAAACTGAAAGACGGTGAAAATCACGTCTTTACATCCATCCGCAATCCGGCAGAAGTGCAGTTGCTCCAGAAACGTTCTGATTTTCTGTTTATAAATGTCGAGGCCCCGGAAGAGATCCGGCTCCAGCGGATTATCCAACGGGCCAGAGAAAACGATCCACGAACACTAAAAGAGCTGCGCCAGAAAGAAGCGCGTGAAAACAGCACTGATCCCAATGCCCAGCAGCTGCAAAAAGCAGCAAGCCTGGCTAAGATTACACTAATCAACGATGCCACCGTCGAGAAACTGCAGCAGAAAGTGGAAAAATTAGTGAAGGACTGGATGTTCAAACTGCAGTCGCCGCGTCCCGATTGGGATCATTATTTCATGAATATCGCCGAGCAAGTCAAAATGCGCTGCAATTGCCTGTCGGCGAAAAAAGGAGCGGTTATCGTCCAGGATAAAATGATCATCTCGACGGGCTATAATGGCACGCCGAAAGGCATTGTGCATTGCACGGCTGGCGGATGCCCGCGCTGCACTTCCCGCCATTTAGGTAAAATCAAGTCCGGAGACTATTCGCAGCCCTGCATCTGCTGTCATGCCGAAGAGAATGCTATTGTGCAGGCCGCGTATAATGGCACGTCCACCAAGGGAGCACGGATGTATACTACATTTACCCCCTGCTCCACCTGTGCAAAAATGATTATCAACGCTGGGGTAAAAGAAATCGTGGCCAAGGTAATTTATCCTGATGATGTCGGGACAGCGCTGTTGAAAGATGCCGGAGTCATTCTTCGAGTACTCTGATAGCCTCAGGATTTATGGATGGAGAGGATCATAGTCTCTAAAATGGGCTTATAAATTTTAGGATCCTTGATGACAAAACCGTAAGCTCCATAATCACTTCTTGCCAGATTAGCAATAGTATCTCCGGGATAATCTCTGGAGACGATTAATACTGGTTGAGTAAATCCTTCCTTTTTTAATTCGTCCGTCACCAAACATCCATTCTCCTTACCCAGCTGAAAATCCATGAGTATAGCATCGATGGTTTGGTCTTTTAATTTTTCTCTCGCTTCCTTACTACTATCAGCTGCGATAAGGTTGTAAATTTGCCCAAGTTCACGCTGATATTCCTGGTGCTCTTTTCCATCATCATCCACACATAATACGGTTGGTCTCATAAAATATTACTCCTCCACAAAATTCTCTATACAGTTCTGATGCTCTTCCACTTGATCCGGATAATTGTAATGCCCTTGTTGTATCCTCTTATGGTTTTATATGTTGAAAAGAGATCTTATTTATTAAACTATCGCTATTTTAAAGTGATAAATCAATGAAATAACTCCTTCGTTTCTTTCTTAAGAGTGAACGCAATCTTTATAAATAAACCGCCTTTTTGAAAGAATATTACCGATGACCAACACAGAGGTAACAAGTCTTAGGGTTACTTCTTGCTGTTGTCTTTAAAATAGTCGAGGTACACACTATGGCCGATGAAGCGAAAATATTAGAAGCGGTGGAAATTGCCCGCACCACCGGAAAAATCAGGAAAGGGGCCAATGAAGCGACGAAAGCGATTGAAAAAGGCGAAGCAAAATTAGTGGTCTATGCCGCTGATGTCAGCCCCAAGGAAATCGTCATGCATCTGCCCCTGCTCTGTAAAGAGAAAAATATTCTTTGTGTACAAGTGAGCAAGAAAGATGAATTAGGGGCTGCCGCCGGATTAGGATTAGGAACGTCCGCCGTCGCGATCGTCAAAGAAGGAGACGCGAAAGCCGCGATTGAATCATTAAAGTGATGAATAGGAATTATTGAGGTAAGCATGGGAAAAAAAATGCCGGTAAAAGGTCAAGAAGAAGTGAAAGCAGAAGGCGTGATTACATTTCCCCCAGGATTTGCCGCGGAAGTGAAAGAGATTGTCGGACGAACGGGAACGCGGGGAGAAGTCACCCAAGTGATGTGCCAGATTCGCGATGGCAGGGATAAGGATAAAGCCATCCGGCGTAATGTCAAAGGCCCAGTCCGTATCGGCGATATCATCGTCCTATTGGAAACAGAGATTGAAGCGCAGAGAATAGGCGGCGGCAGGAGAAGCGGATAATGGCAAAGTGCTCTTTTTGCGGCAACCAGATTGAAGCTGGAACGGGAAAGATGTTCATCTTTAATACAGGTAAGATTAATTATTTCTGCTCGCGCAAATGCGAGACGAATCTCTTGTCATTGAAACGCAAGCCTCTGGAAACCGCCTGGACACAGGAATACCGAAGGGAACATAAGAAAGGAGTGAAGAAAGAGACTAAACCATGATTGAGCGAACCTTAGTTCTCTTAAAGCCCGATGCGGTGCAACGCGAAATTATGGGAAAGATTATTTCTCGCTTTGAAGATGCAGGATTAAAAATAGTGGGAGTTAAAATGGTCTGGGCAGATACAGCCTTCGCCAGAAAGCATTATGATGAGATTGGAGAAGTCGGAAAGCGACGAGGCGAAAAAGTGCTGCAACATATGCTTAAAGTATTAAGCAGCGGGCCAGTGTTAGCGTTGTGTATTGAAGGAGTTAATGCAGTAGAAAATGTTCGGAAGATGGCTGGGGCGACCGAACCAAAAGCAGCTCCGCCCGGCACGATCCGTGGCGATTTTTCTCATACAAGTTTTGCGCATGCAGATCAGTTAAATAAAGGTGTCGAGAATGTGATTCACGCTTCGGGCAGTATTGACGATGCCACCAAAGAAATTTCATTGTGGTTCTCTTCCAAAGAACTTCATAATTATAAAACAGTGCATGAGGCACACGTCTTTTAGACCATGGCAGGCATGATTGAATTGGTGACGAAGATCACCCAGAACCCGAAATACATCCGTAATATCTGTACGTCTGCCCACATACATCATGGAAAAACTGCCTTTACTGACAATCTTCTCGCGGCGTCCGGAAAAATGGCTTCTAAATATGCCGGACAATTAGAAGGAGGCATGGCCACCTGGCTGCATGCCGACGAGCAGGAACGATTGATGACCGTCGACGCGGCAAATGTCTCCATGGTGCACGAATTTGATGGCCACGAATATCTGATTAATCTGATTGACACGCCCGGACACGTGGATTTTGGCGGGAATGTGACGCGGGCAATGCGGGCAGTGGACGGAACGGTAGTTCTTATTTGCGCTGTAGAGGGCATCATGCCGCAGACGGAAACAGTGGTCAGGCAAGCCCTGCGCGAACGCGTCAAGCCGGTGCTCTTCATCAATAAGATGGATAGGCTGGTGAAAGAATTGAAGCTTTCTCCGGAAAAAATTGCCGAGCGGGTTATGACCTTGATGACGAACTTCAACGAATTGATTGATCGCATTGCGGAACCGGAATACAAAGAGAAATGGAAAGTGAAAGTGCAGGATGGCAGCGTCGCCTTTGGCAGCGCACGGGAGAATTGGGCGCTGAGTTTTCCGTACATGAACAAGAAGGGAATTAAATTTGCCGATGTCCTGCGGATTTATGAGATGGAAGAAGAGGAGCGCAAGAAATGGGTGTGGGAGAATGCGCCACTGCATGAAGTTATTTTAGACATTGTGATCAAGCACCATCCCGATCCATTAGAAGCCCAGTTATATCGTATCCCGAAGATCTGGCATGGCGATGCCGAATCAGAATTTGGCAAAGATTTGCTGCATTGCAATCCGGATGGCAAAGTTGGTTTTGTGATCACGCGTATCGTGATTGATCCCCGCTCAGGAAAAGATATTGCTGCCGGCCGCTTGTTCAGCGGGACGCTAAAAGGCGGCATGGAAGTATATCTGAATAACGCGAAACAGAAACAGCGCGTGCAGAATGTCTATATTTACAATGGTGTCAAGCCGGAAATCATCGAATCGCTTCCCGCGGGAAATGTCCTGGCGATTTCCGGCGTACTGGGTTTTGCCGGAGAGACGATTACTCTTGAGCCGGAACAGCCTTTTGAAGAACTGAAGCATATTTTTGAGCCGGTGATCACCAAGGCAATTGAGCCGAAGAAGTCCGGCGATCTGCCAAAATTGATTGAAGTGCTGCGCAAAGTCAGCCGGGAAGATCCGTCGATTAAAGTGGAGATCAATGAAGAGACCGGACAGAATCTCATCAGCGGGATGGGAGAATTGCACTTGGAGATTGTGGAGAATAGGATCATCACGGAAAAAGCTGTCGAAGTGAAAACCTCGCCGCCGATTGTCGTCTATCGGGAAAGCATCAATAAAAAAAGTCCGGAAACGGAAGGAAAATCGCCCAACAAGCATAACAAATTATATTTCTATGTAGAACCGCTAGAGCCGGAGATTGCCCAGGGGATTAAAGACGGGAAAATGACCGTAGGACGATTGCGCAAGAAAGACGACCAAGTAATTTCCTTCCTGCGTGATGAATGCGGCTGGGATACCAAGACGGCGCAGCAGGTGAAAGCAGTCATCAACGGGAATATGTTCATGGATGCGACGCGGGGCATTGTCTATATCAACGAGATCATGGAATTGGTATTGGATATGTTTGAAGATGTGATGAAAGCTGGTCCTTTGGCAAAGGAGCCGTGCATGGGCATTAAAGTAGTGATGACGGATTGTAATTTGCACGAGGATGCGATTCACCGTGGCCCGGCGCAGATGTACCCAGCAGTCAGAGAAGGTATTCGGGGTGCGATCATGCAGGCTGGCCCGGTGATGTTTGAGCCGCTGCAAATCATGAGAATTGAAGCGCCGACTGCGTATACGGGAGAGATTTCGAAACTCGTGACGTCGAAACGGGGACAATTATTAGACATGAACCAGGAGAGGGAGGAAGTGATCGTGAAAGCCAAACTTCCCGTGGGAGAGATGATCGGCTGGAGCAATGACTTGCGCTCGGCGACGGAAGGACGGGGAAACTCTTCTTTGGTTGACCAGATGTTCGAGAAATTGCCGCATGAACTGCAGGAGAGGATACGGCAGCAGATCATCCAGCGAAAAGGATTGACGGCAGGGGAGTTAGGGGCATAAAGCTGAACATTTCTCAGGCCGCTTTTCTAAGCCTGTGTTGATAAAAGGCTATTTGACTATTTTTTATTGAAATTCCCCGTTCTCTGATTATCGTGTCGAGCAGTAGGCCAAGGGGCTTCTTTATCTAACGGTTGTGTTCCGCAGACTGAATAAAGCACACCATTTACTGCATTGCAGAAATATAGTGTACCATTATCTCCTAAGACCAAGTTATTCGGCGAGATCCAATTCGGCCCTACTGGATCAGTTGTTAAATACATCATTGTATCTCCTTTTTCTGCGTCGGCTATCTCTAGACCACCAGAACCGAACAGATATAAAACGTCGTTGGAGGCTATAACAGCCTGCGAAAAGGAGTATTGATCAGTTTCCCAATGAACAAATCCGGCAGATGATATTGCTCCTTGTTTCGAATACAAATCCCCCTTCACATCAATCACTGGCAACCCCTGACCCCACTTTTGTATCATCCAGATAGATCCGCCAGAATAAGCTACCAGGTCCTGGGAAGTTGTCGTGAAAAAAAATAATTCACCCTTAGGGCCAAATAAGGGGGGGCTTTTAATATAACCCGCGTATAAATTGCTAAAATCTTGTTCCCACTTTAATGTTCCGGTTGGATCCAACGCGTAGAGCTTAGCGTATCTGCCGGCGTAAATCGTTTCATCCGGACCAACCGATGTTCCTGTTTCAAAGGGACCAATATCATAAGCCCATTGGCCCTCGCCGCTTTTAGTGACAGCCTCGATGTGCCCGCAGGATTTATAAGGAGCAACATTAATACTTTTTAACCTTACACTGGCATACGCAATTCCATTAGGTGAAAGTGAGATATTGAAAACACCACTATCACTGGTGAGGTCTGCGTCACTAAAAACATCACTTCCACAGACAGAAAAATGGTAGTCCCATTTCTCTTCTAAAACAATCTCCTCCAGAGCTTTCATCGTAGTGCCGTGTCTGGCATAAATGATTCCATCACCAGAAATAACCGGGTCTATGGCAACAGTATCAGATTGCCCTTCCAGTGTTCCATCTTTAGGATTAATGGCGAATAGGTAACCGGCGTCATCATTAACGTATATTATTCCGTCCTTTCCCAGAGCTATAAAAGGGAATTGCGCAGCACTGCAAGTGACTGCCTCAGATCTCCA
This sequence comes from Candidatus Woesearchaeota archaeon, assembly GCA_016185625.1. Taxonomy (GTDB): domain Archaea; phylum Nanobdellota; class Nanobdellia; order Woesearchaeales; family GW2011-AR9; genus JACPND01. The sequence continues at coordinate 6,919 of JACPND010000028.1, forward strand.
GAGAATGCTTCCACATACCTTCGGATTATCATCGAATAAGTCTAAATTGTTATCCACATAACCTTCCGGCTTCTGGCAGTCTAGAATTATTTTTTCTGATGCGCCATATCCATCATTATCTCCATCTTTGAACCAAGTTACCCCATTTAAGCCTTCGTCAACTGCCCCATCGCAGTTGTTATCAACATGATCACATACCTCTGGTTCTGGTTTAGGTGCAGTACACTCCTTCCATTGTTCATTCACGCAGCCTTCTATCCCCTCTCCGCAAGCTGTTGAACAGATCTTCAGGAGATTTTCGTCAATGAGGCCATTACAATCGTTGTCAATTCCATCGCATACCTCTTCCTCTGGCAGTGGCGCCGTGCAGGCCGTCCAGCCGCCATTTTCACAAAGCTGAGAACCTGTTCCGCATCCGGTATAACATTCGAGAATCAAGCTTTCATCTACCTGTCCATCGCAGTTGTTATCGACGTTATCACAAACCTCGGTTGTATTTGGATTGATATCAGGATCAGAATCGTTGCAGTCCTGAGGGTTATTAACGTATTCCCCAGGGGGTATATTACAGAAAAATTCTTTGGTATCTTGATCGCCAAAACTATCTTGGTCATTATCTTTGTACCACGCAGATAAAGGAAGCCCCTCATCCATTTGTCCGTTGCAATTGTCATCTAGGCCATTACAGACCTCAATAGCAACAGGACTAACATCGATCTCAGAATCATTGCAATCCCAGGGATCAAGAGGATTATGGGCCCTATATCCTTCAGGCGGCATACAGGCTTTAACACTTTCAGAACTAGTAGGAAAGCCATCGCCATCATGGTCTTTATACCAATCGTTAAAGGTTACTCCTTCGTCTGTTTGTCCATCGCAGTTGTCATCAATACTGTTGCAGATATCTTCAATAGCAGGATTTCGATTAGGATTATTATCGTCACAATCTCCTAAGTTAGAAACATAACCGGATGGCGCTTTACAAGACTGTTCGCTTATTTCTTTGACGCCATAGCCGTCTCCATCATTATCCCAAAAAAATGTTTTCTTTTCGCAGGGGGGATTAGCAGTTTCCTCATTATAATTATCTGGAGAACTAATCCCCTCTTGCCGACTGATCTCCTCTTGTTGCTTAGAATCTTGAGAATCAACATCAAAATAACTTACTGCACCTGTTTCAGCATAATTATCCCGAGAACGAATCTCATCTTGTTGCTCAGGATCTTGAGGAACCACATCAACCACATCATAAACATCACTTACCACGTCTCTTCCAGATATATTGGTTTTAGGATAATTTTTGCCGACACCGTCCTCTCCACATCCAGCTAGCCCTAAAAGAAGCGCACCAGTAGCTAATGTTCTTTGAAAAGCAAATTTTCGTAGTATTTTTTCTAACATCTTTATTCGGCCACACCAGAAACCACCAATCTTTACTCTTTTTTATTGTTTCTTTAATAATGTTTCGCTTCAGAAAGCTCTATAGAAAAAGTCGCCTAGACCGTTAGTTTCAGAAACTTTTAATAGCAGTTCTTAGGGCAGTTGGAATCATGTATAAAAACCCATTCATCTCTTCACCAGCCATTATCGAAGATGTCCTTCTGGACGTTCTGGACAGGTTCACGGAGGAAGAGCCAGATTTTACGCCGCGCATACAGCAAAAATTCAAGGAATACGGCTTCAACGCAGATATTTACCGTGCTTCGTCATTCTATAAAGCCATCTGGTGGTATTTTCTGGATCGGCGAGAGCTGGCACCCGCGATGAAGAGCTCCTTAGGGAGACTAGATACCGAACGGTACAAGGCTGTCGATGCTGACTATGTACGGCAGAATAGGGGAAATATCCTAGATACGGTGTATGAAAGGGAGGAGGTTCTGCTGAAAGCAAATTTAGAAGGAATTCTCCACAAATGAGTATCGTTTGTGTTTATGATTGCCACCGAAATCTTTATAAATAAACCCCAATCCAAAGCTTTAAACATTACGTTTAAACTAAGACTTAAAATGGAGGGAAAGTATGGCAAGAACAAAAGAACACATCAATCTGGTATTCATTGGTCATGTTGATCACGGTAAATCAACGACCGTCGGACGGCTGCTTTTTGACACAGGAAACGTCGATGAGCAGGCGATGCGGAAACTTAAAGAGAAAGCGCAGCAATTAGGAAAATCCGGCTTTGAATTTGCCTTTGTCATGGACACGCTGAAAGAAGAGCAGGAACGGGGAGTTACCATTGACCTATCGCACAAGAAATTTGAGACGGACAAATACTTTTTTACCATCATTGATGCACCCGGGCACAGAGACTTCATTAAGAACATGATTACCGGCGCTTCTCAGGCCGACTGTGCAGTTATTGTAGTCGCTGCCAACGACGGTGTGAGCGCACAGACGATTGAGCACTTAAAATTGTCAAAGATCTTTGGAGTCGGCCAACTATTGGTCGCCATCAACAAGATGGATATTGCCGGAGTGGATTACAAGGAATCACGATTTAAGGAAGTGGTGGAAGACGTCAAGAAGCATGCGGTACAGGCAGGATGGAAAGCAGACACGCTGCGCTTTCTGCCCATTGCTTCCTATCCGGGAGAAAACATCGCCAAGAAATCAGAGAAGATGTCCTGGTGGACGGGCGACAATTTACTGCAAGCTATTAATAAATTTACCGTGCCTCAGAAACCAGTTGATCTGCCGCTGCGGCTGCCTATCCAAGATGTGTATAACATCACGGGAATTGGTGTCGTTCCGGTAGGAAGAATTGAAACTGGCGTGATGAAAGTAGGCGACAAAGTCATGATTGTCCCGGGACGGGAAGGGAAAGGAGTTCCGGGAGAAGTCAAGACGATTGAAATGCATCACGAAGCAGTTCAGACGGCTGAGCCAGGAGATAACGTCGGCTTTAACGTGCGGGGTGTCCAGAAGAAAGACATCGCTCGGGGAGACGTTCTCGGAAAAGCAGATAATGTTCCGAATGTGGCGACCGAGTTTACGGCACAAGTGGTGATCATGAACCATCCCAGTGTTGTAACAGTGGGTTACACGCCGGTGTTCCACATCCACACTGCGCAGGTAGCCTGTCAGTTTATCGAGATTGTCAAGAAGCTTAACCCGGCGACGGGACAGGAAGTGACTGAAAATAAAGACATCCTAAAGAATGGGGATGCTGCTGTCGTGAAGTTAAAACCGATGCAGCCCATCGTCATTGAACGACAAAAAGAAATTCCACAGATGTCCAGATTTGCCATTCGGGATTCCGGTGCAACCGTCGGAGCCGGGATGTGCATTGATTTAGTGAAGAAACAGCTGTAATCCCTTTTTTGGGATTTTACTCCTAAGGCAACTTGGGGGTATGACAGACTATGGCAACACGCGCACGAATTAAAGTAGCAAGTATTGACATTGGCAGAGTTAATCAGATCTGCAAGGATATCCGCGACATTGCAGAGAAAACCGGTGTGGATTTCCGCGGGCCGATCCCTTTGCCGACAAAAAGGATGAAAGTTTCTACCCGGAAATCACCGTCGGGAGAAGGAAAAGCGACTTGGGAGAAGTATGAGTTGCGCGTGCATAAGCGGCTGATCGATCTGGGAGCGGATGAGAGAACGCTGCGTATGGTGATGCGGGTGCCTATTCCCGAGGGATTGAGTATTGAGATTGAGATGGTAGATAATTAAGTCCTGAAGGCGCCGAAAATCGCTATTTTCGCTTGCGGGAAGGATTGAGTATCGAAATAGAGGGGAGGGATGTGTAATTCTTTGTTACTTTTTAGTAAGAAACTATTTAAATGAAAGGGCTTTTTAGAGGTTTATGGCTATGGAAAAAATGCTTACCTCCGGAGATATGCTTCAAACGCCGGGATAAGATTATCAATCAAATTGTAGTTTCTGAATTCTTGGGGACCAATCCATTCATAATGATCATGATCTTGGCTTAATGTTACTTTATCATCATTTGCAAAACATTCAAGGAACAGGCCAATAATCTGCCACTGTTCTCCTTTCACTATCGGCCGCCATTCTCCGACAAAGAACGGCTTTCCTATCCTGGCAGTTAATCCGGTTTCTTCTTGTATTTCCCGCAATAAACAACTGTCCCAGGATTCTCCTGGCTCAATTCTGCCGCCGACAACATCGAATTTCGCAGTATTTGTTCCTACGGGATTTTGAGAGGATTCCCGGAGGATGAGCACTTTCCCAACAAAAACTACAAATGCTTTCATGGCTACGAATTGTCTCATCCAAAAAACCTCTTCAGCCCCGTCTGCTGAAACTGCTTCTGCGCCGAGATCACTTTCTCTACTTTACTACGCACTCGCTCTTCGCCAAAATCATGCTCTTTAACGAGCAATTCCATAATCTCTTTCTCATTTATTTTCTTCCACTCTAACTCATAGTCGTCTGTCACCGGAATGTGTTTGATGGTATTGAATACCTCTTTCCATTCCAGATCCGGATAGTGCTTCTTCCATTCTACTTTTGTAAAAATTCCTTCAAAATCATGTGAAAATTCCTTAACTAACTTCAATGCCGTCTTTGGCCCAATCCCTTTCACCCCGCCAGGATTATAATCAGTGCCACTCAATATCGCCATCACCATTAATTGCTCCAAATCCACACCTAAATGGCCCAGCACCTCTTTCAACAGGATCATTTCAGGATTCACTTTCTGATAGGCCACAGTTCCCGGTTTCTTCCGACGCCCTTCTACTGACAAATTCCGAATCAGAACCGGACAGCCGAAGATCAGATTGTCATAATCCTGCGAAACCGAAGCATAAGCATCGCCTTTTTTCACCATATACGCTGTCTGCGCTTCGCCTTCTGATGGCGCCTGCACGACGGGTAATCCCAACAAATGAATCACACGTTGGGCATCGGCAACCATCTCTTTTGTCAACACCGCGGTTCGGGACGCATATTTTTTCATTTCTTCCATCTCGCCGGCGGCCGTGGCTTCTTTCAATCTCAACGCCGCTTCTTCTTTCACGGCGGTCCGTCTCTCCCACGTTCTCCGCTTGATTTCCGGCGGCTTGCCGTCAAAGACGAAGGCTAATCTCAATCCCTGTTCCATCAACGCCGTCGTCCGGCTGAACAATCCAATCAGATGAGAAGTCACCCGGCCTTTTTTGTCGGTCAGCACCGATCCATCCGGACTGCGGATGGTGGTTAAGAATTGATAGAGCATATTCATCGAATCGATGGCCAGTATTTTTCCCTGTAGCTCTTTGATGGAAATTTCCTGTTTAACGACTAGTTCTTTGAATTGAAGCCCCATTATTGCTCCAGAATCTCCATCAGATTTTTATAATTTTCCGTCGTTTCGTTGAACCAGGATAAAGTTAGTGCAGCTACAAGAAAAAGGGCATTTCCGACCAGGGGAGCCAACCAGGCCATTCCCGCAACAGCAGTATAGGCTTTTTGCTTCTTTTCTTCGCGGCGAACCATCGCCTGAATTCGCCGAACTTCGTCTTCATTCCGCTGGGCGATGGCGATAACTGCCAGCATGAGCAAATACTCCTTGCGAATCGTCCGCTTGAGCAGATGCTCGGTGATGGTGCGCAGAAAGTTGACTGAAAAGAATTTTGCCGCAGCTCCTCGTCTCATCATGCTGCTCATGAGCTTACTCTGCCTGCGCCGCAGCTTTTCGATAATTTTTATACGCTGCTCCATAAAGCGATAGCGAACCAGCAATCCCTGAAAGGCGGCGGTTTTGTGGCCCTCTGGTTCCAGCAGCAAAACATACGCCATCATTTTTTCATAGGTATCGGTAAATCCCTTGATCGCCAGCAGTGATGCTCCATTAAGCCGGATAAATTTCGTATACCGTACGGCATCTTTTTCCAGTTCTTTAGTACCCAGAAATTCTCCCAGGCATTTCAAACGCTGGCGGTCATTGTCGCGGAGAAAAGAAGAAGTATCCTGCAGTTTTTGATTCAACAGGGCTAATTCTCCTCGTACTTTCTGCTCATTCATTCCATTTTCCTCAGGATGATATTTTCAAAGGCACCTGATCCCACCATCTCCAGCGCTTTTTTATGCATTTCGTTGGAATAGAGAAATAATAACGGTAACTTTTTTATCTGTGCTTCCATATAGGCAGAGGCCAGGTCTTTCTCATCGCATCTGCCTTTATTTTTGACTTTGCAGAAATACGTCACTCGGCCAAGGACTGAAGGAACTTTGACCAGCAGATTTAATTCTGCGTTTTTTCGCACGGTTTCCTGCTGTTCAACGGCAATATTTAGTTTCTTTAAGAATTCATGGACCTCTGGGAGCAGTTCTTCCTCTTCGATCTTTCTCTTTCGTCTTACTTTTGGCTTGGTTTCTTCTTTTGACGGAATTTCCGGCACTTTCTGCGTCAGCGTTTCTTGTCTGGAAATTTCCGGAGAAGGAATTTCTGCCGGCTCTTCTTTTATTTGTTCTTGGGGAACCTCTAGTCGTTCTTGAGGAGCTTCGGCGATTACTTTCGGCTCTTCTTTCGGCACTTCTTTGAGCCCCAGAATCTCACCGATGCGTTGTCCTATCTCGTCACGTGAAAGCAGATGCCATTTCCAGAATAATTCTGTCTTTCCCTGTACCGTCACCTGCAATGGGACGGCAAAATCTTTTATTTGGCGAAGCGCTACTTTGGACAATAAATCGACGTCTGCTTCCCGCACAACCTTTTCCTGGCGCAATCGTTCCAGCACTTGGAAGTCTTTGGGATTGAGATTGCCCGCCGCAAAATGATAGAGTTGCTCTTCCTGCCCCGGCAGGTAATATAATGGTGTTCCGCCAATCTTCAAATTTGATACTTTCACTTTCCCTTGTGAGACGAGATCAGACAAATGGGCTGAGGCGATGAGAATTTCGCTTTTGATATTTTTGGCTACTTTACCAGGGATAGTTGGTCCAACAACCCTAAGGAAGTTCAGAATTTTATCCTGGTCGAGCATTTTATTTTAGGGTACAAGGAAGTTTAAATAGTTTTTGTTGGTGGAATAGCTGTTTTTCTATTATCACAGGAAATATTCATTGGCAAAAATTTATAATGGTAGGAAAATTAATGTGACAGATGAACAAATATGCCTTTCGTCACTACCATCCTGAATATTCGAAATTCTTTACTTTGGAGAAAAAGAGAGTACAACTCATTCTTTCTTTTGCTGAAGTTGAACATATCGGCTCTACGGCAATCAGGGGGTTAAGCGGTAAGGGCATTCTGGACATTTCCATTGGCGTACCAAAGAATAAGTTACTTTTGGCAAAAAAGATTCTCCAAAGAAGGGGCTACGAATTTCGGGCCAAAGCCAGCACCAAGCAGCGTTTTTTCTTTCGCCGGGACTGTCCCTACAAGCGCGGAATACGAAGAGTGCATCTCCATCTAACCAAGCTTGGTGGTAAAGATTGGCGGGAAATGCTCTTTTTCCGGAATTATTTGAGAAAAAATCCAAAAGCTCGCCAGGAATATGTTAACCTCAAAAAAGAGGCTGTGCGATTAGCATGTGGCGTTGGCGAACTGTACCGAAAACACAAACAGAAATTCATTCAGGATATTCTCCAGAAACAAAAACTCTCTGGATAAAGCCTCACGGTCGCATCCACTTGATTTCATAATACGTGACATCTCCTTCGTCATCGACAATGCCGATCAATAGCCTTTTCTTGGTTGAATGTGCCACCCGATTCTTGGCCGCGAATTCATACCAGGTTAAGGTCTCGCCTTCATGCACCGGATAGACAATCCAGCGGGCATGATCCTCTCCTGGCTTCACGCCTCGGTCATAGACGCGGAAATCCGCGCCAAATTTCAAAGCTGTTTTGATGATGTACCCGCGATTGCGCATGTCCCTGAATACACAATACCGGATCCAGAAATTCGGCTCCGCTTTCCTGGCTTTCTTCAAATACATTTCAAATGCCAGCACTTTGCCCGATTCGCTTTCAATCTGTAATCGCCCTTTCTCCATCAAATACAGCGCTTCCAGCAGGGACAATTCCACCTTCCCAGATCCGGACAAGTTTCCAAAGCGTGATTGGTTATAAAATTCGCGGGCGTCGTCAGACGATTCGGTGATGACCTTCTCTCCACCCAGAATAGCTCGCACTAACTTTTTTGGCTTTTTTTCTCCATTCTCTTCTGCTTTAGGTTCTTCTAGTTTAGGTTCGTCTAACTTTAATTCCTCTACAGAAGTCTCAGCCACTGCTGCTTCTTTAGAGGCCTTTTTCTTGGCCATACGATAAAATTAAGAGGGATGTTTTTAAAGGTTTTCGTTGGATTTATCATGATAAGATAGTTTGCATTGATACCTTTAAAAATAATTCTTACTTTCTACTGGTCATGCGCTCACAAAAACTTTATCAGAAGTATGCTCATGGTCGGCATTGGGAAAAGCATCCTACCATATATGCCAAACGCTTTGCTGCTTTTTTAAAAGAAAGAAATTTTAATGGTTTGCTAGTTGATGTTGGTTGTGGAAATGGCCGTGATGTAGCTTTTTTTTCTAAATTTGGTTTTAATGCTTCGGGTATAGATTACTCAGAAAAAGAAATTGCATTAGCAAAAGAAAAATTTCCGACACTACAATTTGAAGTTCGAAATGCGGAAAATTTGAAATTTAAAGATAATTCTGTTGGTGCTTTCTTTATGATTAATCTTATTCATTACGTCAATATGGAGAAAGCTCTTAGAGAAGTTTATAGAACCTTAAAATCACGGGGATATTTCTTTACTCATTTCAATATTTCTATAATTGATAAAGAGGGAAAGGTTGATTATTCCCATGACCTTCAGGATATTTTAAAATTGGTATCAAAGTTCAAAATTATCTGTAAGAAAACATTTGAAAGAGTGGATTTGCAACCCATAGAACACACCCATAAAATTATAGAATTAATCTTACAAAAACCATAACTACAGCATAAACTTCCCTACCTGCTTCTCCGCCAATTTCCTTCTCTTCTGATGCTCTGCCAGGAATCCATTAATCTTCTCAATTAGCATTCCTTTTAATTCTCCCGACAATAGCTTCCCTGACTTGTAATCCTCATAAATCTTTTTCACTTTCTTATCATCTTCCTCAAAAAACAGCAGCCATTGGTAGCTGACGTCAATATCCGGATTGCCGCCTTTTTTGCGATGCTCTTCCACTGTCGGCTTTCCACCGGAAAAAGCGTGCTTGTTGATCTTATTCTTTACTGTTTTGGCATCATCGGTAGTGTAAATGGCAGTGCTTTCCTCTGAGGAAGACATCTTTCCCGTAACACCGGTCAAAGGCGGTAAAAACTTGCATTGGATGGACGCCGGCTTGTAATATCCCAATTTGGGAATGACATCTCTACTGACCCTAAAGTGCGGATCCTGATCAATTGCATGCGGAATCAGACAGGGCATCTTTTTCTTTTTCAACACACAGGGTAAAAACGCGGGAACGGCCTGCATGGACGTATAAAAAATGCTGCCAATATTGGTCTCGTTGGTCATGCCAAATACCGCTTTCACGGTCGAGAAGGTAATCCGTTTCGCCACTTTCAGTGCTTCCGGGTACATCAGATTGGCATGTTGGGTATCAATCAGAAATTTCGTTTTCTTGGGATCAAAGCCCATGGCAATCACATCAAGCATATTTTCCTGCAAATACATCTGTGATTCCTCCCAGCTTAGATTCTCTTTGAACAGGAATTTTTCTTCATCGGGGAATTGGAAGTACAGTTCCACATCAAAGTTGTCTTGCAGCCATTTGGTAAACATCCAAGGAACGAGATGGCCGATATGGACTGGCCCACTGGGTGCCCTTCCGGTATACAAAAAGAATTTATTGCCCTTCTCATATTCATCTAATACTAAATTCAGGTCCCGATGGGCGAAAAAGATGCCTCGGCGCAGGAAAGGGTGTACTTCGCCAGCAAGCTTTTTGATTCTATTGAGCAGGGTTTGATCTATCTTCGACACGCCGAATTCGGTAATCAGTGTGTCGTAATCTACGACTCCTTTCACTTCCCAGGGGGTGACGGTTGCGGTCATGCTTCTTCTCTTCCTTTATGCCAACCAAGATGCCCGAATACTTTAGCATCAAGTTTATTTACTGAATCCTTAAGGTAAAACGAATAGCCAAGATTAGTGGTCAGCAGGGCATACACGCGTAAGAGAAGAAGGGTTTATATATTTATCTTTAGATCCTACTTATTTAGCTGAAGTATGTTCTCCCGTATATAGCTCTCGGCTTATCAACGACAAAAATGTTAGCTTTCCTTTCTCCAGCAACCTCCGTGTCTGAAAGAGGAGATCTTTCTCTCTTGGCCATAAGTTCCAGAAATTTTTTTGCTTCTTTTCCCCGTAACGTGGGCGTTGCCCTGATTGGTTTTGCCATACAGTTAAGAAAGAGGAGGTATATTTAAAATTAGCTAGTGATTTGGTAATTTTTGCGTGTTTCTTCGCTATCAGTCTGGTACTGGCGTTCATCGTCATCCGCGATGCTTTTGGTGTGCGCCGGACGGTAGGCGAGGAAGGTTTGGTCATAAATAAAATCATCAGGAAAATAAAGATGAGCAAAGCCACGCACTTTTCTATGGGTCATACGCCGCTGCAGGTGCTGGTGGGATCGGCATTGGGGTTGGTTGTATCACTGTTAGTATTTTATCTGCTGCCGTAATTCCAAAAATTATTTAAATTCCGTTCTATAGTAGCTCTCCATGATTACCTCTCAGCAGATGCGTGAACTCGAAGACTACGCCGAATCCGAAGGCGTCCTGCCTGAAGAATTGATGGAAAATGCCGGACGGCAAGTATTTCAAGTAATCAAAGAAAGATATGAACACGAGCTTGAACATAAACGAATAATCATCTTCTGCGGCCAGGGCAATAATGGCGGTGATGGATTTGTTGCCGCCCGTTATTTTGCAAAAACAAATCTGGTCCTGATTATGTTTTTTGGATACGAGAGAAAGTTATCTGAAGAAGCAAGGAAAATGTATGATAAAGTCAAAAAGCAGGTTACGATCGTCCAAATAATGACGAAAGAGGATTTGGATAAATTTCAGGTGCAGCCGGGATTGGATCTTATCTGCCTTGACGCCCTGACCGGAACTGGATTTAATGGACCGGTTCGCGATCCTCTCTCTTTTGCCATTGATTACTTTAATTCACTTCCAGGCATTAAAATCGCCGTCGATGTTCCTTCCGGATTAAATGCAGATACAGGAGAAGCGGAAAAAAAGTGTGAAGTGGATTTGATTGTCACGTTTCATGATGCTAAAGTAGGATTGCAACCATTCCTAGATAAAGTGGTCGTGGTGGATATCGTGATTCCTAAATCTGATTAAAATATCCCTCCTCTTTTAAATAAGCCATGATCTTCTCAAACATCTCTTTCGTCTCCGGAAATTCCTCGAACAGCGGGCCTTTCTTCTTCCGCAAAAATTCCTCGGTCCAGCCTTTCCAGTCCTGCTTGTAATCAAGCTCATGGATTTCCGCGTCCAGCGCATCAATTGCCTTGGCGAAACGTGCTTCTTTGGTTTTCATTTCCTCAAACTCAGTAAATAAAGCCACTAATTTATCTTTCATTGCTGGCGGAATTTTTTCTTTAAGGATATGTATGGCTTCCTGCTCCATCTCTTGTTTCTTCTTGCGCTTCTCTTCTTCCGTAATGCAGACATCGCCCGCTTCAATCTCGACGACATCATGGTAGAGCAACAATTCATACACTCTCAGCCGGTCTAATTTGGTCTTCATCGTGCTCAAAAAATAATCAGCTAAGATCAAACAGCTCCAAGAATGTTCAGCCGAACTCTCCTTGCGGCAGGAAACTGAGTTAGCGCGCTCAATTTTTTTGAGTTCATAGAATTTACGGAGTTTGTTAATGTTTTCCACTGGCTTCGCCTTTCAACTGTAAATATTCTTGAGGAGAAAGAGTGTAATGCTTCGCACTCTGCATCATGGCATTGATCAGTTTCCGATGCTCTTCCCAAGCTTTCTCAGGATTATTCTTGATATACTCCGCCCAGTATATCACAAATTCTTTCCGTGATGCCATATTATCACCATGTGTTTTGAGCATAGTCTTTGATTAATTCTTTGTACTTTTTAATCTTTTCGTCATCACTTGTAGCATTAAGGACTTGAGAAAAAATAACTTATTAAATTTTTGGGAAGATAGTATAATTCCAGTTTTGAAATAATAAATCGTTTTTAATCCGCAGTGTGGTCATCTCTTCTTTAGAAACTTTACTATCTTATTTTGTCTTGAACCATAAGGCAGTGAAAATTATTATCCAAGAATTCGTGATACAGCGCAACAAATTTTGCTTTGTCCATAAACCTCATAAAGAGATTAACATCTTCCGTACTTCTGCCAAACAATAAGGAGATATAGCCGCTGATAATCACATAGTCAACGTACTTCTCCAGAATTCGGATAAATCGCAGCAAAAATTCATCTAAATAGTTCAATGGCCGTTCCAATAAAATTCGTCGTTCTGCAATAAATCTCATTCTAGAATTCCGTCAGCTTTTTATTCGCGTTATAATAGATGAGGGTGGTATTTCCCTCTCCGCCGGATATCTTCTCCGCAGTTATGAACCTCGCTTCGCTCAACTTGAGGATCTTCCGCTGGAAATGGCGATAACTTATCTCGCCGATGCGTTCAACATAGGTGCTGTAAATCTCCCCTATCTTCTTTCCATCTTGCTCCTTGATAATATCTAAAATCTTCAACAGGTCGTCTTCCAGCCCTTCTTTCGGCTTGATGTGGAATTCATCTACTTTCTTGATAGCTTCAGCCACATGCGACGTAATGATTCTCTTTGAGTTTCGCTCTTCTGCAATATTCCCTGCTTCCCGCATCAGGTATAATCCGATCCGCACGTCGTTGGTTTCCGCGCATTTTTCAATGATCTCTGCAAACGAGTCTTCATCCCAGCAGTCCTGCACGAAGGCATATCCCCGCCGCTGCTTGAGAATCTGCGCAATCTCCACTTCATTATATGGCCGAAAAAACAGAAATTCAGGATTCAGTCGGCTGCGGATACGCTCATCCATCTCCGAATAACTATCTCGATAATTTGTGATGAGAAAGATTGATTTTCGGTAAATATCTTCCAGAATCGCGTAGAGGAAGTCCGTATCTTCCAATTTATCAATCTCATCGAACACAAATACAACCGCAGTCCTGTTCAGTTTGCTTTTAATCAGATCCCATAATTCGCTGGTTTTTTTGCTTTGGATAAACTTAAATCCCAAATCCTCGCATAACTTGTAAAAAATCTTGAAAGTGGTATTTTCTTTCCAGCAATTGATGTACATCGAAGCAATGTCATCCGTGGTTTCTTCCAATTCCCGCAGCACGTGCTTGCAGGCTGTCGATTTCCCCACGCCGGGTGGGCCATAGACAAAGACATTCCGGCCATTATTACCTTGCAGCAAGGGCCGGATGCCGATGGCAAACCGTTGCTGTTCATTCTCCCGGCAGGATAATATTTTCGGCTGGAAGTCATAGCTGAGGAAGACGGTATCGCGGAACAGCGATTCACCAGAACCCAGCATATCTTTGAAGAGGGGCATGCGACTGTAAAAATAGGCTGGTTTTATATTAATTGTGGGGGTGGAGAGAGGATTGATGATCCTAGAGATGAAGAAGGAGGCAGGGAAAGTTTCGTTTAACACCCGTTAAATCCAATAAAATTTAAGTTATTGAAACGCTAAAAACAGGCTCCCTCATTACAAAAATTAAACTCTCTTCTTCTAACCGAATGTAAAAACTCTAATGATGGCTTTATGCTTACTTCAACCCCTTTAATAATTTCGATTTTTTCTTCATTCATTTTAGCCCACAATTACACACATCAACCCATTTACAAAAACCACATTCTCCCGAAGCTTCTGGCATATCTCCTTCTAAAACTTTAAGTGCTTTCTTAAAAATATTCTCGGCGTTCTGGATATTGACTTTAATCTTGACTAAATCTGTATTAAAACAAACATGACCACTTTCTTCAACTTGATGAGGGTGATAAAACAACAGATAAGTATAATCCTCTGTTTCATAGCCATTCTTTCGTAAGAGAAAATTGTAAATATCCATCTGATCCTGATAATGCTCGTGCGTATCCTCTTTTAATGGGAAGCCTCTAGTTTTATAATCCAAAACAATCAGTTTCTTTCCTTTCTTGAGGAGATTATCGATTGCTCCATGAAAAAGATTGCCTTTCTTGTCAGTCCATGGAATACCTTTAAAGTTGCTTCTCCAGACTTTCAGCAGTTCTTCATTATCAAAGAGCTTTACTTGACCGTTTAATTGTTGCAGTTCTGGGGGTAATTCTCCTCTTTTCATAAATCGGTCAAAGTGTTCTTTGAGAACTTTATCCATTCCGCTGGGCAAAGAGGGGAAGATTGTATCTGGACGTTTGATATTCTTGTTAAAATTAAGCCAAAAACATCTAGGGCAATCTTTCAGTAACGATAAACTTGATGGGCTGAATTTGTAGGGCATTTTTGCGTCAACCGTCCCGTCAACGAAGTGTCACATTTTGATGTTGTTTAATATTCTTTTTTAATGACGCTAAATAAAATCTAATTGGCAATAATCAATCTTGTAGCTCTTCGGTTTTAGCGTGGAAGAATCCCTTATCATAAACAATACTAATCTGGCACACTTCGTCCCGTCAACCATTTTTTGGGAGGTAATAAATGGCTTTATTTTCCACTTTAGGTTCAATTACGCCTAATTCAATCATTTTTTTGAGTTCTTTATGGACAGCTTGACGGCTAATCTTGAACATTTCTTGCATCTCTCCACTGGTTATCCTGCCATTAGCTACCCTTTTTCCCATAATTTTCATCTGTTAATATTCATTTCTTTCTTTTAATCTCCTTCATCCCCATATACGGCCAAAGAACTTTCGGAATCTTCACACTGCCGCCTTTCGTCTGAAAGTTCTCTAAGATCGCCACCATCGCTCTCGACGTTGCTATCGCCGTATTATTGAGAATATGTGTATACCCTTTCGTTCCATCCTGAGTAACAAACCGCGTATTCAGCGTCACCGCCTGATACTCTAAGCAATTGCTGCACGATGTCACTTCCCGATACGTTCCCTTTTTCTCATTCTGCCCGGGAAACCAGGCTTCGATATCATACTGCAAACTCTGCTTGTTGCCAATATCACCGCTGCAAATCGATACGACTCGAAACGGTATTCCTAACTGTTCAAAGATATACTCAGAAAGACCTTCCATCTCGGTAAAGAGTTTCATCGAATCCTTCGGCCGGCAGAAGACAATCATCTCTACCTTATTGAATTGATGCACGCGGAAAATTCCCTTGGTGTCACGGCCATGTGCTCCTAGCTCTTTGCGGAAACAGGTGCTCAGACCGCCGATCCGCAACGGCAAGTCTTTTTCCTGCAGCAGTTTGTCTTTCTGCAGGGCAATCAACGCATGCTCAGATGTGCCGATTAGATATAAGTCCTCAGTGTCAATCTTATAGATTGTATCCTGGAATTCCGTCAGATTCACGCCGCCTTCCAGCGCCGCCCGATTGAGCATGAACGGCGGACAATACATCACAAATCCTTTCCGCAGCAATACATCCATCGCAAATCGCTGCAAGGCCAGATCCAGCAGTATGGCTTCATTCTTCAGATAATAAAATCGCGCTCCCGCAACCGATGCAGCAGTATCCAGTTCAAATAAATCCAGCTCCAACCCTAATTCTATGTGATCTTTTATCGGAAACGGAAACTTCGGCACTTTGCCCGATTTTTTGATTTCTTTGTTATCATTCTCATCTTTGCCCAACGGAACTGCTTTATCTAACACATTCCCTATCCTTTTCAGTGTTTCATTGCGTTGCCGTAGGAAGCCATCGGCCTTTTCCTCGCCTTGCCGGATTTCTTCTGCTACTTCCCTCATCCGTTTGATTTTTTGTTCGGCCAGCGCATTCTGCTTCGCTTTCTTGGCTGCATTGATCTCTTCAGAGACGACATTCCGCGTGTGCTTCAGCTCTTCGACATTCTTCAGCGATTTTCGCCACTGTTCATCAGTATTCAGAACTTCATCGACGATCGCTGGTTCGCGGCCCCGTTTCTTTTCCGAGAGCTTGACTTTGTCCTGATTCTCCCGCAGGAAATGGATGTCTAACATAGCTTCAGAAGGAAGGAGTATTTATATAAAGGTTGCGGCTTGGTGGGCTATGTGTAACTAAGACTTCTTGTTCTTGAGAATATCATCTGCCGCCTTTAGTTTTTTAAGCATCCTCTCTACAGTTCCGATGTACAATAAAACCCTCTGTTTTATCTTGCCCGCATCTCTAAATGCTTCAACGATATAATAATAATTCTTTCCTTTCAGTTTCTTAGTGCGTAAAAAGACCATCACTCTGTGATGTAGGCATTACTTATTTATAAATATTATTGTTTTGTAGTATATAATAAACCAAAAGATAGTTATATGAGTTAGGCATTACTATTAAAATGGTAAATCGATATTCTCTGCTGGAAGTTACCTTATTATATGAATATGACCAGATGATTAAGAGCACGATTCCAACCAAAAAGACCAAGACTGACCATCCAAAAGCTAAAATAAAGAAGGAACGATATCTCCGAAACGAGTCAGCATACAATGCTCACCAAGAAAATGAGTTCATTTTCTTTATAACCACTCTCCCCTTTATCGTCTTCAGCGCTCTTGCCGAAGTATTAGGGATTAAACCTCATGAAGAGGGGTATATTTATCCAGAAGGGAAAAATAAGTTAGTGATTGAGATTTGAGTGATTTTTCATCTCAAACTTTTTCAGTCATTCTTCTAGGAATTATCTAAAGAATTTAAAATAAACGACCATTTCCATCGAACAATGAACACTATCACTCCTGAAAAACTGAACAAATACTTCGCCATCACCAAAGAAGCTCTTGATAAGGCAGAAAAAGCTTTGGACAGTTCGCGTCTCGAGCAGGCACGTGATTTCCTGAATATGGCTTCCCATTATTTTTCTGACGCCCATTATTTTGCCCAAAAAGAAGATCTCGTCAACGCCTTTGCCTGCCTGAATTACGCCCACGGCTGGCTGGATGCGGGCGCGAGAATACAATTGTTTAAAGTACATGATAGCCGGCTTTTTACGGTGGATGACTAATAGTACTAAAGAGTAACAAAAACAATAAAATTTATAAAGAACAGAAGATAATTTCTCTTCGCGATGACCGTTTACAAGATACAGGACGAACGCCTGCAAGAACCTGAACTGAGACAGTTTTATGCTGATTTGGCTGCCCAGCGCGCTGCCGAAATCAAAGGTGGAAAAAAATTAGATATACGCGACGTTTGCCATAATGAACTGGAGATGCTGGTGCTTCATGGTGCGCTCTCTGCGGACGTGTTGCAAAAAGGATGGAACTCGTGTGTTGATTATGTTCAAGGAGGCACGTTCAGAGATGTACGTCGAAGAATTTTGAATGACTTACTGGGTGAAGAGATTGCTTCGCTTGATGTCCCTACACGTGCAAAGCTCGAAGAAGTGCGAGATCCCGTACTTGACGTGGCTCTGCCCGCAAAAAATGTTTCTGATGTTGATCCGGGACTGTATAACCATTACCATGATCTGATGGCCTATATGCGGACGCTTACTTTTCTGGAAGTACTGAAAGCAAGCCCGGAAGTTGTCAAGAAGCTTTCCTCTGATTCTTCTCATTTTCCGCACCGCCTTTTTGAGTCGAAAACGCCGACCATGGCAGAATTAGAGCGGGAGATTGCGGAAGAGTTTCTGACGATGTTTCCAGAAGAGCTTCACGAAAGAATTGCCGCTATTGACTTATCATTTAAGCGGGTTAATGGTCTGTCAACTTTTCATAAATCGCTCGGAAAATTCAGGATTCCTCAAAATGTAGCCTATTGCTTTACGGAAGCCGCATCAGAAGCCGAATTGAATTTATTTTCCGAGATAAAAAGTGTCGTCTATTCTACGCTTCTGGACTATACTTCCCTTGCGCAGAACACGCTGCACGACGCAGGCAAAACCGGAAAAGCGTTATCGCATTACAAATCTCAAGGAGGGAAACTTGGATTCTCTCCTGCTGAATACGCGACCATCCTGACTCAGGTTGCGAATTATGCCCGGAATCAAATTTTAGGCCACTGGAGCAAAGGAAATAATTTTCAGCCGCCGCTCGCTCGCAGGCTGGGAATGAAAATTCAGGTAGAGGATGAACGTCTGACCATCACCTATCGAGGAAACATGGAAACATACCGAAAAGATTCATCGTTACTGAACACCACGGCGTACTTTCCGCTCTGCGTCCTGCTGCTGAATAGGGCGTATCAGGGTGTCAGGGAATTGGCGGAAGGAGGAGAAAGAATAACGTCAACAACAGTGGAAAGCAATCCTCAGCCAAATGCAGTATAACCACTTAAAAGTACTAAATCGACCGAAAGATTTATAAAGAAAAGCCTATTCTAACCGCTAAGTAACAATAATAAAATCGTTCCGGGGAGGAGTTTAGGTGTATACAACCCACGGAGGAATATACCATGATCGTACAAAAGGATTTTTTGAACAAACTCAAGGACTTTGGTTTAAATAGTTATGAGAGCAAACTTTGGATCGCGCTGTTATCACGGGGTGTCTCTACTGCCGGCGAATTATCTGATATCTCAAATGTACCTAGAAGCCGAGCATATGACGTTCTGGAATCATTAGAAAAGAAAGGCTTTATCATTGTCAAAGTGGGCAAGCCGATAAAGTATTTGGCGGTTCCTCCGGCGGAAGTCGTGGAGCGCGTCAAGAAGAAAGTGTTTGAAGATGCAGAACTACAGAACAAAATCTTATCCAGCCTCAAAGGCAGTGAAGTTCTGGATGAACTGAATACCTTGCATACCGAAGGCATTAAGTTAGTTGATCCTACCGATAGGAGTGGAGCCTTCCGGGGACGCGAGAAAGTCTATGAGCATCTGGTGACGTTAATCAAGAATGCGCAGAAGAGCGTCGTGGTTATGACTACGAAAGAAGGCTTTGAACGCAAGTACGACGTGCTTAATGCTCCGTTGAAGAAAGCAGCGAAGGCTGGCGTTGATGTCCGCTTTTTCGTGCCGCAGACGGCGAACAAGGATTTGGTCAAGGAAGCGCAGAAGTTTGCTTCCGTGAAGTTCCACAAGGACGAAAACTGCACGCGCTTTTGTATCGTGGACAAGCTCCATCTCGTGTTCATGCTGACGGACGACAAGAAAGTCCATAAGAGTTACGACAGCGGCGTCTGGGTCGAAGCGCCTCAATTTGCGGAATACTTCACCTCGCTGTTTGAGAAGGAGTGGAAGAACGGGTAAAGACGGCAGGACGCGATTACGAAGCAAGTAAGGTCTAACTCTTGGCTGCATCACGTACAAAACGGATTGTGCCGTAATCAAATCTCGATACCTTCTTGTATTGCTTCCTTGATTACTCCTATTTTCGCTTTTCTTTCCTCAAATTCTTTAGGCGTCAAACAAATAATGTCCCTGGGTGCAGGAATTTTTCGTTTGAGAAAATATATTCTTGCGGCACGTTTTTCCCTGTCAACATTTTTAAATTTTGGACTTATTATTAAAAAATCATAATCACTCGTTTTCTTGGCTTTTTTCTTGGCTCTCGAACCAAATAGAATAATTGTACAGGGAGAGATATTTTTCCTTACTACTCGTGCAAAAGAGGAGATTATTCGATCTTTTCTTGAACCCATTGTAGAATGACCTCCCCCTCTTTAAGATGTACTTCAGCTTTTGCAAGATTATAATATTTTGCAGGGATTTCAGGAAGTACTCCGGGATAACGCATGGGGATGTAGGTTACGCTTAATTTTCCCGCACAAGATAAAATATTTTCTGGCGCTTTTACCAGCCGCCCTAATTCCACTAAATCATGTATTTTTAGAGGAGTTTTTTTTAAAATTTGCATATAAAGCGCTTTTAGTGCCTTTTCTGCACACTGCTGAGAGAATAAGACCGAAGCATAGAAATTAGCACTTAAAATATTATCCTGCGCCGTCTTACGATCTGCAATTGCCTGCTCAGGCCAATTCAGGATTTCTTATCGCATAGAAGAGAAATACGTGCTAGTTATATAAAACTTTTCAGATTGGCGATGATTTCATGAGATCCGTTGTGGAAGAAATATTTAAATATATCAGAAAAAGCATTTTTTTGTGGTAAATGCACTGGAGATTAAGAATCTGGTAAAAGTCATCACGCAGAAAAAGAGGGAAGTATTTCGCTTGGACATCCCTCATCTCCAGGTTCACGAAGGCGACTTATTCGCCCTTCTCGGCCCGAATGGTTCGGGAAAGACCACGCTGATTTACGCTTTATTAGGATTGATGAAACCTGACCAGGGCACGATTGCCATTCTGGGCAAAAATCCCTGGGACAAAAATGCCCTGCGCGAAGTCAATTTTCTTCTTACAGACCAGTCAGAACCATGGCCCATGCGCGTGAGGGACATTCTTGATTTTTACGCCGATGTCTATGAAGTGAAAGATAAGAAGGAGCGAATTGAAGAGCTTGCTGAATTGCTGAACTTGCAGAAACTGTTGGAACAGCCGCTGTATAAATGTTCTTCCGGAGAGCAAACGCGGGTGATGATTGCGAAAGCCTTGATTAACAAACCGCATTTATTACTACTGGATGAGCCGACGCATAATCTGGACACCAGCACTGCAGAAAAACTGCGGACTTTTCTCCTGAAGTTAAACCAAGAGGGAACAACCATTTTCTTCACCAGCCATATGGTCGCTGAGATCGAACGGCTGGCTAAGAGAGTAGCGTTTATTAAGAATGGAACAATTCAGGAAATTTTAACGAAGAGTGCGATAAAGAAAAAATACGGATCGGTGCGGCAATTCATGAATCAGCGATCACACGAAACATGAGATGGACACGAATTGCGAGTCTGGTAAGACGGGATTATCGCTGCTTCCAGAACAGCAGATGGAAATGGATGGAAGTATTTTATTTTCCCATCACCTCAGTCATTATCTGGGGCTTGTTTGCACTCTGGAGCCATGAACTGGGAACCGAATTGGGAAAAATAGCCGTTATTCTCAATATTTTCTGGTCGTATGTGTATATCGTACAGTCTACTGCGGATATTCAGGTAAATGAAGACATGTGGGCGAAAAGCGGACGAAACGTCTTCGCTGCCGGCGTGACGGTGTGGGAGTATATCACTGCGCACAGCTTGTTTTCGCTCTTGGTCTCCATTCCGGCACTGTTGCTGATCCTGCTGGTGAGTTATGTTTTCTTCGGGCTGAATTTTATGGTCGCTCAGCCGCTCCAGACACTCCATCTGCTGACGATTACAGCCTTTGTAGGTGTGACCTGGGGCATCATCATCGGGGCAATCTTATTTCTCGCCGGACGCGATTTTGCCTTCCTGTCCTGGTCGGTGTTTCAATTGTTTATCATGCTCTCCTTCCCGCTGTTTCCAGTGAGCTTGTTGCCAACCGGTGTGCAAACCATCGCTGGATTAATGCCGCTGACGTCTATCTTTGAAGCAGTGCGCCATTTTGCAGTAGGAGAAAGCATAGTGTTGGGAAAAGCGTGGATCCTTTCGGTGATGTATTTTGCATTCTCGCTGCTGTTCTATTGGTGGGCGACAGATTATGCAAAGAAGACAGGAAAACTGGTAAAGAGTTTTTGATCCTATCTTAATAAATTTGATCCTATCCTGATAATAATCTCTCGCCTATTTTCCTGGGAAGATTTCTTTATTCAGCACACAAAATTTTATAAATCACCCTCTTATCTGCCGTTCATCCCCTCTTAGTTCAGCGGCCAGAACACTCGGCTGTAGCAGTGGTGTGACAATCGTCTTAGCGACGTCTGGATGAAACACGATCAGCTTGTGGTCACCGAGGAATCCCCGGTTCGAACTCAAAGGACAGTATGAAAATCCGGGAGAGGGGATTTTTTATCTGTTTCTCTCTTTCAGAACCTTTATTAAATGGTTAAGCTGTGCTTAGGCCATGACGGAATTATATCCCCTTAATGATCTTCAGAGACTGGGTGCAGGAAAAGGAACGTGTCTGGAAATATATCTGCTGGCTGGCGCTGTGCAGGAGGAGACAGAGTACTATACAGAATACAAAGCTCCTGAGGGAACAGAACCGAAGAAATCATATTCTCTCCTTGGTTACGTTGTTGCTTTCGATGCAGATTTTTTGGAGATCTCTCAGGGCTGGAACCATGACCAGGAAGTACGAAGCGGTGACCGTATCCGCGTTTACAGAAGTGCTATCTATGACTGCCGGATTTTAACAGAACAAAAGTAATACGCAATGGCGGCTTACTGTTTTTTTTATGCCCTAATCATCTGGTTCTTAAATTCGCAGATACCACTGTCGGAGATAGCACATGAGTCCAACATCCCCGTTGATTCTCGTGAGCATTCCTACTTTTTTTCCATTATAACATGCCACGATTGCTGGTACGGCGATTTCTTGCTTTCCAAAAGAACTCCACAGAGATGGATTGTCAGAGGAGATATACGCGCCCTGTACGTTCTGCCTTTGAAGGAACTGTTGTATTTCATCCGTTGCTAAACGGCTGTCCAGATCAAGGCAGTCCGGAGAATCGTTGACAAACACCACCAAATGCTTCCCCTGCTGCAGTGCAGCCGGAAGTGTTTCGGCGTGAGTATCGATACTTTCGGTACTGAGTACCGGAAACGCCCTTAATTTATGATGTGGTGCTTGCGGTGTTGGTGGTTGTACCGGCGCAGAGTATACCATAATGAGTAAATAGAATATATACTCATTTAAAAATATTCTGAATTTATGATACAGGAAGAAGAGTGTCAGCAAAAACAATCATCTTTTCATTTGCCGGCACAATCCAAAACACAAAGTGAAGAAACTACTTCACTGGTGCACAGATGAGGTCGTTGCCTCATCTTGTGAGTGAGTGATGTGCCGCAGTTCGGGTGGATTAATCGTAGTGATTTCGCAGCATCTCGCTGCGTTTATAGTGCTAATCCAACCTCCGAACAGCATTATACTTTCTCCCTCACTGCACTCCTTGGCACATCACTCACAAACGGCCATTTGCCGAAAGCTTTATAAATAAACCCCTGTTTTAAAGCCAAACATGGCCGGGCATTTTCTCTACAGCGTTGTTTTGCAGTAGAAGATGCTACGTCTATGCCCTGGTAGTGTAGCGGCCTAGCATGGAGCCCTGTCGTCGACAAGGCAGCAAGGCTCCGACCCGGGTTCAAAATGCTCAAAAGAGGGGCTATGAGACTCCCGGCCAGGGCGTCCCTTTCGGGGGAAATGGGCCGGTAGCTCAGCTTGGTAGAGCGCTTGACTTTTAGACAAGCGAGGATATCAAGCGGTCGCGGGTTCAAAAGCAGGTAACCTATGCTGAAAGATAGGTTGCTATATGAAAGTCCCGTCCGGCCCGCTCATATTGACCATGGAACATCGCCTCATCCCACCCCATAGTAAATTGAACGAATCGGAAAAGAAGCAGCTCTTGGAAAAATATAATCTCTCCGTGAAAGACCTTCCAAAAATCATCAAGGATGATCCCGCCTTGGGAAAAATACAGGTAAAGGCGGGAGATATCATCAAAATCGAACGAAAGAGCCCAACCGCTGGCCTTTCCTATTATTATCGTGTGGTTGTTGAAGAATGATGGATCGCTCTATTTTAGTGCAGAAATACTTCGAAGAGAAGAAATTTGTGGACAGTAATATCCAATCATTCAATGCCCTTCTTACGAAAGGGCTTCAGGAAGTCATCGACGAGAACAAAGAAGCTGAGCCGACGATCATTCCCAGCAATATCGAAAAATTCAAAATCCGTTTTGGGCGCATCACGATCGGCAAGCCGGAGATAACTGAGGCTGATGGAAGCAAGCGGAAAATCTATCCTCTGGAAGCCCGGCTGCGTAAAATATCATATTCTGCACCTCTTCAGCTGGAAATCAGCACGTATATTAACGACGTGCAGCGGGAAAATTTTGTTGCGGATATCGGAAAAATTCCGGTCATGCTACGCAGTAAATTCTGCCATCTTGATAAATTATCCACTGAAGAATTGATTAAGCATGGTGAAGATCCTAATGATCCAGGGGGATATTTCATCATCAACGGCACGGAAAAGGTTATTGTGAATGTTGAGGATCTAGCCGCCAATAATTTTCTCGTCGAATCTGACAAAGGAGAAGTGACCGGCCGCTTCTTTGCCTCCAAGGGATCGTATAAGATTCCCCATTCCATGGAAAAGAAAAAAGACGGCATTTATTATATCACCTTCAGCCGTGTGAAGCTGATGCCGGTGATTATCGTTCTCAAGGCCCTGGGCATGATCAAAGATGATGAAATCATGCGTTCTATCTCTTCCGAGAGGAATTACGATGAGCTGGTGCTGAACCTGCTGGAGTTTGTCGACGTGAAGACACAGGACGATGCCATTGACTACATCGCCAAGCGAGCCGGCATTGTGCAGCAGAGGGAGATCCGCCTGGAGCGGACCAAAGAAATACTGGACAAGTTCCTGCTCTGCAATATTGGTATGGACACAGATGCGCGGCTGGATAAGGCCAGAAGCCTCTGCAAAATGCTGAAAAAGTACATTGATGTAGAGCACGGCGTCAAAGATGCAGAGGATATCGATCATTATATGCACAAGCGCGTGCGCATGAGCGGAGATCTGCTGATTGATCTGTTCCGCGTCAATTTCAAGGTCTTAGTCAGCGACATCCTGTATAACTTCCAGCGGATCATCAAACGGGGAAAACTGCCTTCGATTCGCGTGATCATCAGGGAGAAATTGCTGACCTCCAGGCTCTATTCATCAATGGCGACGGGAGAATGGGTGGGCGGCCGCCAGGGGATTTCCCAACGTATGGACCGATCAAATTATCTTGCGATGATTTCACAGTTGCAGAAAGTGGTCAGTCCGCTTTCCAGTTCTCAGGAAAACTTCGAAGCCCGGGCCTTGCATCCGACACATCTGGGACGCTTATGCCCCATCGAAACACCAGAAGGGACGAACATCGGATTGCGGAAAAATCTGGCGATGCTCTGTTCCATCAGCCAATTCAACGATGAGCAGTTGGTGATAGAAAAAGCCAAAGCGCTGGGGTTAAAGGAAATCTAAGATGGCCGACGTCTATATCAATTCACGATTTATTGGAACAGTGGAAGATCCAGAGACCTTTACTCAGAACTTCAAGGATGAACGGCGCAAGGGCGCAGTTGCCGAGCAGGTCAATGTTTTCTTTGATCCTCAGACACGTGATGTCTGTATCTGGTCTGATGAAGGCCGCGCCCAGCGTCCGCTGATTGTCGTGAAAGACGGAAAAGCGTTGCTGACGGAGCGCCACCTGAAGCAGCTTGCTGACGGTGAGATTATCTGGGCCGATCTGGTGCGGCAAGGTGTTGTTGAATATCTTGATGCTGCAGAAGAGGAGAACGCCCTGGTCGGCTATTCTGACGAGCAGCTTACGGCTGAACACACCCATCTGGAGATCACGCCTTGGGCGATCAGCGGGATTATCAGCGCCCTCGTGCCTTCTGGGCATTACAATCAGTCCTCGCGGTTAATCATCGGAAGCAAGAACCAGAAACAATCTCTCGGCTTCTATGCGGCAAATTATCATCTGCGGATGGATATGGATGCGAATGTGCTGCATTATCCTCAGTATCCATTAGTGAAGACGAAGATTCATGATGTGACTGACTATGCCCAGCACCCCTGTGGCCAAAACATGATTGTCGCAGTGATGTGCTATGACGGGTATAACATGGAAGACGGAGTTATCCTTAACAGGGCATCAACAGAACGGGGTTTAGGAAGAAGCACCTATTTCCGCCCGGTCGGTGCGGCAGAACTTCGCTATTCCGGCGGATTGATGGATCAAATAGGCATTCCCGACAAGGATGTCAAAGGATATAAGAGCGAACGCGATTATCGCCTGCTGGAAGAAGACGGCATCGTCTATCCTGAAGCGACAATGTTGGAAGGAGACGTGGTGATCGGAAAGAGCAGTCCGCCGCGCTTTCTGAGCAGTTTGGAAGAATACAACCTCTCGGCTTCCATTCGGCGTGAAAGCTCCGTCTCGCTGAAGTATGGGGATCAGGGCATTGCTGATTTTGTGGTCATTACGGAGAATGAAGAAGGCAACAGATTAGTGCAGGTGCGGCTGCGGGAGCATCGTATTCCAGAAATCGGTGATAAATTCACCAGCCGGCATGGGCAGAAGGGAGTCACGGCCATGCTGGTACGCCAGGAAGATATTCCTTTCTCCGCGTCAGGCATCATCCCTGATTTGATCTTCACGCCGCATGGCATTTCCTCACGGATGACCATTTCGCATCTGCTGGAGCTTATCGGCGGAAAGGTAGGGGCGCTGGCCGGACGATATGTTGATGGAACATTATTTGAAGGAGAAAAAGAACAGGATCTTCGTAGCGAATTGCAAGGTCTCGGCTTTCGCGAAGATGGGATGGAAGTGTTTTATGACGGACGTACCGGAAAAAAAATGATGGCGCGCATTTACGTTGGAAATATGTATTATCTGCGCCTGCGCCACATGGCGGCAAATAAAATACAATCACGGGCCCGCGGACCAATCCAGCTCTTGACGCGTCAGCCGACGGAAGGGAAGGCCAAAGAAGGAGGATTGCGGTTGGGAGAGATGGAAAAGGACACCTTTGTGGCACATGGGGCTTCGTTGCTGCTCAAAGAGCGGTTTGACTCAGATCGCGTGGTGATTCCCGTCTGCGAGAAGTGCGGCCTCGTGGCCGTAGAAGACCATTACAAGAGCAGGAAATATTGCCTGATGTGCGGCGAGGATATCGAGATCAATTACATTGAAACCAGTTATGCTTTCAAACTGCTCCTCGATGAGTTCCGCAGTCTGGGCATCTACTCGAAATTAAATCTCAAGACAAAATATTGATAAAGAATGCATCGATAAAGTATGAATATGCACAAAAAATAAAAGATTTAAAATGTCAATGACCAAAAAACAAAATATCCATACCCCAAAACTACCATGAGCGTCTACAAAAAAATCGACAGTATCACCTTCGGCCTGTTTTCGCCAAAGATGTTGGTGGAATTAGCGGCCGCTAAAATAGTGACTCCTGAATTATACGATCGTGAAGGGTATCCGGTTGACGGCGGATTGATGGATATCCGTCTGGGCGTCATTGATCCTGGCTTGCGCTGCAAGACCTGTGGCGGAAAATTAAAAGAATGTCCGGGTCATTTCGGCTATATCGAACTGGCGCGCCCAGTGTTCCATGTCAAGTTCATCAAGCATATTTATGACGTGCTGCGCTCGACCTGCCGCTATTGTTCGCGCGTACTGATTCCGGAAGTGCAGATGAAAAAATATCTGGCATATCTTGATCAGCTGGAAACGGAAGAAGGCTTTGACGCCCGTCGACGAAAAGTCAAGGATATTGTCGATAAATCCAAGGTGAAGGACAAGTGCCCCCACTGTGAGAAAAAGCAGGAGAAAATCAAGTTTGAAAAACCCTACAACTTTTATGAGAATGAAGTGCGTTTAAGCCCCATCGAAATCCGGGCCAGATTAGAGAAAATCCCAGATGAGGATCTGCTTATCTTTGGCTTCAATAACAAAACCGTGCGGCCGGAATGGGTCGTCTTGACCATCATGCAAATCCCGCCGGTGACGATGCGGCCAAGCATCACGCTGGAGACCGGAGAACGGAGCGAGGACGACTTGACCCACAAGCTCGGTGATATTGTGCGGATCAATCAACGCTTGTTCGAGAATATCAACGCTGGCGCGCCAGAAGTGATCATCGAGGATCTCTGGGACTTATTGCAATATCACGTGACCACTTTCTTTGATAATGAAGTGCCTCAACTACCACCGGCACGGCATCGTGGCGGGCAAGTGTTGAAGACCTTGACGGACAGAATCAAGAGCAAAGAGGGGCGTATCCGCCATAACCTAGCGGGAAAACGCACTGACTTTTCCGCGCGTACGGTGATTAGTCCTGATCCGCTCATTCAGCTCAATGAAGTCGGTGTGCCGGAAAGCGTGGCGATGAGCCTGACGGTGCCGGAGCGGGTCACGGACTGGAATAAGGCCTACTTGCGAAAATTTGTGGAAAATGGCCCCAAACTGTATCCTGGAGCGAATTATATCATCAAGCCGGACGGACGGCGGAAAGCGATCAGTAATGAAACAAAAGAAGAAATCCTGAACGAGCTTGATGTGGGATATACTGTCGAGCGCCATCTGATTAATGGCGATATTGCACTGTTTAACCGCCAGCCATCACTGCACCGGATGTCGATGATGTGCCATAAAGTGTTCGTGCTTCCTGGGTTGACGTTCCGATTAAATCCGGCGGTCTGTAATCCCTACAACGCTGACTTTGACGGAGACGAAATGAACCTGCATATCCCTCAGACGGAAGAAGCCAGAGCAGAAGCGGAAATTTTGATGCTGGTGGAAACCCAGATCATCAGTCCCCGTTATGGATTGAGCGTCGTAGGCTGCATCCACGATGGCATTACAGGAAATTATTTATTGACGAAAGAACTGGTGCTAACGCGCCAGGAAACGGTCGATTTACTTTATAACTGCGGCATTGAAGATCCCTTTGGCTTGCTCTCGGACAAGGATAAATTTGACGGTAAGGAAGTATTCTCTGCGCTGCTGCCGAAGGATTTTCAGTTCCTGGGCAAGGATCGTCTGGGCAATGAAGTTAAGATCGTGAACGGACAGCTTAAATCGGGTGTGATGGATAAGG
>JACPND010000029.1:0-5024 GCA_016185625.1 Candidatus Woesearchaeota archaeon
AACGGCTTTTGTTTTTTGTCTTCTTTTCTGAGAAATACGTTAAACTACAAGAATTTTACGCCACCGGTCATAGACCGGGATGGAAAGACGTATTCTAAGTAGGACTTTGAATATTGATGAAAAGAATGGTTATTCAAAGTCCTCTATAGTGCTAATCCAACCTCCGAACAGCATTATAGAAAGGTTTGAATAACCTTCCAACTTGTCAAACCTTTCTAAGTATGACTTTGAATTTCGATGCAAATGATGGGTTATTCAAAGTCATCTATACTTTCTCCCTCACTGCACACTTGGCACATCACTCACAAAACGGACAGTGCCTGCTTTATTTTTGCATCGCCGCAATAAGGAACGGAAAGTGAAATAAAAGACCTATCTTCAATAAAGCTTTTAATGAGAACTTTTATTTTCAGCAGCCATGATTAACGCTATCTTCTGGGATTTTGGTGGAGTCATCGTCAACGACAACATGCACCCGGCGTTTGAAGATGTCGGTGTTCCGTATGACGCTCAGATTAAGGCCGCCTGGAGAGACCATCGTCTCGGAAAAATTGACCAGAAAACATTTTATGAACGTGCTTTTGCAGAAACAGCGTATGCTCATCTTCGCCCACGTGTAGAACAACACGCGGAAGAATTATTAGAACTTCATCCCAATGGTGCTTTGCCCATCATCAAACAACTTCAGGGAAGGTATACGCAAGGCGTCATCTCCAATCATGCTCGCGAATGGGGCAGAATCATCGTCCAGAAATTCAATCTGGAAGCTCTGCTCGATCCCATCGTTATTTCCGCAGAAGTGGGTATGGACAAGACCGATCCGGAAATTTTTCGCTATGCGTTAGAAAAAGCAAACGTTGCGGCAGAGAAGAGTCTGTTTGTCGACAATACAGAATATTGCTTGGAAACAGCGGCTCAGGTTGGCATGAGAGGAATACTTTTTCGTGGCCGGGAAAGTTTAGTCCGGGAACTAAGAGCGTATGGAATCGAGACTAGGCAATCACCTTAATCATATCCACCATCCGACAGCTATATCCCCATTCGTTGTCGTACCACGCCACAATCTTTAAAATACGGCGGTCAACCACGTTCGTCAACGCGGCATCGTAAATCGCCGAATACGGATTATGGATAATATCCGAAGACACCATCGGCTCTTCCGTATATTGAATGATTTGTTTGTATTTTGTACTCGCCGCTTTCTTAAATATTTTATTGACTTCTTCAATCGTCACGTCACGATCCGTCTCAATCGTAAAATCCGTCACGCTGCCGTCTGCTACCGGAATACGAAAAGCCAATCCCCGGACTTTTCCCTGCAATTCCGGAATCGCTTCGACCGCTGCGACATCGGCGCCGGAACTGGTCGGCACAACATTCAAGGCAGCCGCTCGTGCTCTTCGTAAATCCTTATGCGGACCATCCACCAGATGCTGATCCGCCGTATAGGCATGGATGGTGGTAAAATAACATCGCTTCACGCCAATCTCGTCCTGCACCACTTTCAAAACTGGCGCAACGCAATTCGTCGTGCAGCTGGCATTCGAAATGATATGGTGCACTTTCTTATTATAACGATGATGATTGACACCCAGAACTAACGTCGCTGTATTTATTGGGCAGACCTTCTCCGCTTCACATTTGCAAGGGGCAGAAATCAGCACTTTCCGCGCACCAGCTTTCAGATGCACTGCCGCTTTTTCCGGATCGACAAACTTGCCTGTACTTTCCACCACCACGTCTACTTTTAATTTCTTCCAGGGAAGTTTTTCCGGTTCTTTTTCCGCCAAGACCAGAATTTTCTTCTTTCCCACCGTCAGCATACTGTCAGTGTAACCCACCTCTTCCTGAAATTTTCCGAACACCGAATCGTACTTCAGCAGATGCGCTAAAGTCTGGTTATCCGTAATATCATTAATCGCTACGAAATTGATATTTTTATCGCCCCAGCCGGCCCGGAAGACCATTCTCCCGATGCGGCCGAAGCCGTTAATTGCTACGTTAATCATGAGGACACCTCTTTAGAACAGAGATTATTCTGGGATATAAAAAGGTAATGGATGACCGCTGGCTTTATTTTAAACGGCAGATGAAAAAGATATCTCTTCTACTCGTGCGCCAAAAAAATCATAATAGGGACATCTCTTTCTCACACTCCATACAACCCATAATACTTCTTTTTCAGATATGCCAGAAAATCGTCCGCGGTCAATCCTTTCCCGCACGATTTCCTAACCACTTCTTCTGCTGGATACAACGCCCCATGCTGATGGATATTCTTCCGCAGCCATTGGATAATCGGCCCAAAGTCGCCGCCGCGGACACCAGGCATATGCTTCTGCACCTTTGAAAAAATCGTCGCCGCATACATCGTCCCGATGGCATAACTGGGAAAATAGCCAAACGATCCTTCACTCCAGTGCACATCCTGAAGCACACCTTCCACCGCATTCTTCGGCTCGACACCCAGATACACCTGGTATTTTGCTGCCCACAGCTGCGGCAGTTCCTTCACGGCAATTTTTCCCTCCAACAAGGCCCGCTCCAATTCATAGCGGATAATGATATGCAGGCAATACGTCACTTCATCGCATTCGATGCGAATCAGCGAAGGCCGTACCTGATTCAATGAAAAATAAAAATCATCCGCCGAGACAGCCGACAACGCCGGAAAATGCTTCCTGTAAAAGGGATAATAATACTGCCAGAAC
Organism: Candidatus Woesearchaeota archaeon; assembly: GCA_016185625.1. Taxonomy (GTDB): domain Archaea; phylum Nanobdellota; class Nanobdellia; order Woesearchaeales; family GW2011-AR9; genus JACPND01. Next base: position 2,712 of record JACPND010000029.1, read on the forward strand.
TCGCGGCTCTTCATGACCTGATTCTCCCAAAACCGTGATTGCGACTCATGCAAGCCAAATGACGGCGAATCGAACAGGACCGTTCCACGCAGCTGGTCTCCAAATCCTAACTCATACAACGCATGGCCGCATTCGTGTGCCGTTGATAAAAACGAAAACAGCGGATCTTCCTGATACGCCGTGGTAATACGCACATCATCCGGACAGATCGTGGTGGTAAACGGGTGGACTGATTCAACACAGCAGAAACAATCATTTTCACCAAGGATCATCCGGCTAATATCCTGCGTAATTAACTTCTGCGTTTCTACCGGAAAATTTCCTGTCCTGGGCTGTTGGGCCTTATATCGTTTTGAATTCTTGATTTTTGATAGTATTCCCATTAGCTCTGGTTTTAATTTTGCAAACACCGCCTCTACCTTTACGATGGTCATGCCTTCCTCAAATTCGTCCATCAGTACCTCATAGGGATGGCCTTTTGGATTGATATACACTGCTTCTTTCTTCTTCAGTTGCACAATTTTTTCTAAATAAGGGGCGAACATGGTGAAGTCATTCTTTTCCCGAGCCCTCTCCCAGGCCTTGAAGGACAAGGCGGCAACTTTTGAAAATTCTTCTACGTGTGACAGCGGTATCTTGGTCCATTTGTTCATCTTTTTGGTGTATTCTTCAACCAGTCTCTTTTCCACAAAAGACAATCCCTTCGGCCGGCGCCGCAATTGCTGTACTGCTTTCTGAAATTGCGGATCGGTTCTCTTTGCATGCAGTAATCCGCTGATGTATGCCACTTGTTCACTTCTCTGTTCTGCCGCTTTTTTGGGCAAGAAGGTAGATTTATCCCAGTGCAGCAGCGCCTCTGTTCCTTCTAATATTTCCATCTCCCGTCCGATGCTCTTCAAGGTCCGCAAGGCGCTATTCATGGTCAAGATGCGTATACTGAAAGTGATATACTTAATATATACTCTAAAATGCACAAAGAAGAGGCTATATAAAATTTTCCTCCGGTTTTCCGATACTTTTACCACCAAGCGATGTTAAAATTTGAGAATTGTTTATAAATGGAGCCTCAGATTTTCGGTCAATGAAATAGTAATCTTTTTACCTTCTCCCTCAACTCTCTCGCTCCTTCCTCCACCTTCTCGTTCTCAATCTCAAATGAAAACTTCAGCTTCTCCAGCGTATGCCGGTACAGTGGATCATAATATTCTTCCAATAAAATGCAAGCTGCTTCTTGATAGTTCCCGGTGTCCATCAACTCCGCCACTTCCTGCTGCCGCTTCTTGCCCAGAATCCGAAATAAGGACAACGTAATTCTTTTCATCTCTTCAAGATGCGCTGGGGAAAAATATTCCTTCACTGCTTCTTGCGCACGAATTTCCATACTCCGCTTCACCAATACATGAGTTCCCTTCATCATCGCTGCATAGAAAAACGGCGGAATCTGCACATTACCAATCTTTTTACTTTCCCCTTCCACCAACATCCATTTCTCCTGCTGCAATTCATCCAGCCGCTGCAGCAGCAGGTTCTCAAATCGCTTCTGCGACACCGGCTTCAATCCCACCGCGCCATACAAACTGCCGCGGTGCTGCGCCAGGCCCTCCAAATCCAGCGAATGAGAAAACTGCTGCAATAATTTTGTTTTCCCCGTGCAGGTCAATCCCCATAAGACCATAAATTTCGGCTTCAGTACGTACTGCTCCAGCCGCGTTCGTACGTATTCACGATAGGCTTTGTATCCACCTTCCAGCTGTTTCACAGTATATCCCAAAGAATCCAGCAATGACGTGACCGTACGTGAGCGCATCCCGCCGCGCCAGCAATAGACGATGATCTCTTTATCTTTATATTTTGAAACTTTGGCAATATAGTCTGGCATCCGCTGTGAAAAAAATTCTACGCCTTTCTGCAGTGCCAGTTCTTTTGATTCCTGTTTGTAGATTGTTCCTACGATGGCGCGTTCGTCGTTTGATAATATCGGCAGATTGATTGCTTTGGGCAGATGATCCTCCTCGAATTCCGCCGGCGTGCGCGTGTCGATAAAGACGGTCTTCTTCCTCAGTACTGCTTCCTGGACAGATATAGTATTCGCCATTGTTGTTATCAAAAACCTCTTTCATTAAAAGAATATCCAAACAATTAATAAAAAATGCTCCGGCCGGGATTCGAACCCGGGTCCCGGCATATCTCCCAACTAAGGTTGTCGAAAGTGCCGGATGATAGTTTGTCCCCAAGACAAACCTAGCGGACCTATGGTCTGCCTTGGTCCGGGCTACACCACCGGAGCATGAGCTTTGAAAAGAAGAGGTTGAT